>PEYN01000100.1 GCA_002774355.1 Candidatus Marinimicrobia bacterium CG08_land_8_20_14_0_20_45_22
TTCCCTTTAAACCATTTGCCAGAGTGGTTCACTCCAGTTTCCGGCGTCTGGCATCCCATGCCTAACCAATAGGGTTTTTTGTCATTGATTAAAATATTAGAAAAAATGAGTTCACGCGGTGTTGTCAGACATTTATAAATCAACGGATCGTCAACCGGATTCACATCTGCAATGATGCCGAATATTCCGGATTCGATATTGACTGCATGACAGACTCCATCTTCGATAATTTTCATGTAAACGATATCATCCCCAACGATGGTTTGACCGGGAATCATTGCCGTGCTGGTCTTTCCGCAGGCGCTCGGAAACGCGCCGGTAAAATAAGTCGTCCGGTTTTTTCCTTGCGGATGAACGCCCATTAAAAACATGTGTTCGGATAGCCAATCCTCATGATTCGCCTTATTGATCGCCAATCGCAAAGCCAGTTTCTTGAGCCCAATGCTGTTCCCGGCATACTGGTTGTTAATAGAAAAAACCCGGTTTTTTTCGAGATCGATATAAATTCTTCTATCGGAAACGTTTTTCGTACAACCGCGCTCATCCAGTTCACCCGCCGAGTGAATAAATTGAAAGAATTTGTCGCTTCCTTTCAGCCGCAAAAATTCTTCATAACCGGTTCGATATAGCAGGTCTTCACTATGAGCAACATAAGTGGAATCGGTAATCTGCATGGCTGGAATTGAAAAACGCGAATCGAGCGGTCCCAGGCAAAAGAATCGCACGAGCATCTCTTTTCCTTTCATGATGCCGTCCATTAGTTGGTAAATTTCCGCTAATCCCTCTTCGCGATCGATCGTATTGATGCGCTTGGAAAGAATCTGACCTCTGGGAAGTAGAACGCGCGTGTGTTCTTTATCTCTGCCCTGATCTTCATATCCATCGTAGTGGATCGTGTGTCCATTCATCGAAATTTTAGATTCTTCACCAGTATCCAGCGCCAGTTGTCGCACATAAGCAATGTCCTCAGGTGAATCGGTTATGATCGTTACCTTCGATGGCTTACACAACGCGACATATTCTTCGACAATTTGGACAACATAAGGATTGTTCAACGCCGATAATTTTGCCATGGCAGATGAGCTGAGAATTGATGGATTCGATTTCATGATTCTTTGATTCCTTTATATCTTACTTATTCGCTATAATCGTGACGTTTTCAACGGACATTCGTTCTCCCGATCGCTCGAAAACGTCGCTCTTTGATTTCTTCTGAGCCATATTACAACTTAAAAAGTTAGAGCATAATTGCCAAACAAATCTTTGGAAAATCCTGAAGATCGCATAATCTGAATTTCCATCTCATTCTTTTAAAATCCGATTGCATACCGTTTCATCTCTTTCCGCGCTATTTGATATTGCGGAAAAACGCGCGCCAGTTCCGACCAGAACGTCGCGCTGTGGTTTTTGACTTTTGTGTGGGTCAATTCGTGAAGGATCACATAATCAATCAAATGATCGGGCAATCGCATTAATTGAAGATTCAAATTGATGTGATTTCTGGATGAGCAACTTCCCCAGCGCGTTTTTTGATTTTTGATTCGCAAACCTGCATATCGAAACCCAAATTGTTGACTCAGTTCCAATGTCCTTTTTGGTAAGAATTCACGTGCTTCAAGGCCATACGCATCGAGCATTCCGATGCGAATCGCCTTTTGAACGGATTGATGTCGAACAGTAATATCTTCAGGATAATTAATTTGGATAATTCCCGGAAGAATTTTGATTTCGATCTTTCCGTTCGCTATTCGGACAGCACAGAATTTTAATGTGTGAAAACGAGTTTTAATCGGCTGATTCTCGTCGAAATCCGGAATTTTGGGAGTTCTCTTTTCGATCTGACACAAATGATTAACTATCCACGAATGTTTTGCTTCGACAAATTTTCCAGCGGCGGAAAGATTGATGCCGATTGGCAAAACGACGCAAACATTTTTCGGCGCTCTGATGCGGATGCTCAGCCGTTTTGCTCGGAGACTCCGCCGGAATTTCACTTCTCCAATTTCCGGATAAACAATCGTCTTAGTTTCTTTCATACTATATGTAAGTTGCTTGAAAATGCTCACAATCGATGAACCTCACCGGACTATCACTTTTGCCGACTTTTAAAATACCAATAAACCGGCAATCCTGTGGCAATCAACGCCGCCGCGGTTAGAACGCCGCCAACCGGAAAAGCAATGAAAGTTCCGTAAATGAGATAAATCTGTGTTCCGATCGCCAAAATTGTCATCATTAACCAAAGCGGCGAGCGGAAAGTCGGATGATAGTCAGTCTTTTTCCTTAGAACGAAGATAGCACTGTCAACCATCGCATTCTGAAACAGGTACGACAGCGTAAAATAACCAAGCAAATCTTCCAATCCGCCGAAGAACATCAAAGCGATTGCAAGCCCGGATTGAAAAAGGATCGAATAATCCGGAGTTAGATATTTCGGATGCACATGCCCGAATGGTTTGAAAAAAAGTCCGTCGCGCGCAACAGCATATTCAATGCGCGGTTGAACCATAATCAAAGCGTTCAGACAACCCATCATGCTGGCGAAAGCGGCAATTGCCAGAAATGCCGCGGCGATTTTAGCGAACGCCGGTAAATACAAAAACGGATTGGCAAATTGCCCAACATTTTGAATGAGCGTTTCATAGGGAACGAAAACGCTGGTCGCCAGACTAATCAATACATAAATGACTGTCACAATTCCAACCGACATAATCATGCTAAATGGCACGATTTTCTGCGGATTTTTCATCTCGCCGGTCATATAAAGAACATTCGTGAATCCGGCGTAAGACCAAATTGTTGCGGCAACGCCTGCGACCAACAACGTCATAAATCCGACGTTTGCTTTATCGGGAAGTATCGGTTCGAAAAACAAATTATCAGAGTTGAAATACATAAATCCGAGAATACAAAGCAGAATCAATGGCGAGATTTTAACGATCGTCAGAAAAACCTGCAATCCGCCGCCCTTTTTAACGCTCCGGTAATGAACGTATGTCAGCGCCAGAATCAACAGCGAGGCGAACAGTTTGGTGTAAATGGTTCCGTGCAACGGTGGCCAAAAAACAGAAAGTGCAGAACCAGCGCTGAGTGCGACGATTGTGATCGACGGCGTGTCGCTCGTCCAGAAAACCGTCCAGACATAAAGAAAACCGAGCGCCGGACTGCCCGCTTTCTTCATGTAAAGATAACCGAAACCCTCTTCGGGATAAGCGGTCGAAATTTCCGAGAGAATCAGCAATTGCGGTAACCAGATCAGTCCGCCGATGAACCAAGCCAAAACCGCCATCCAGGGACTTCCCGCTTCTTTAGCAACTATGGGAAGATTGATGAAAACACCTGATCCGATGACCGAACCGAGAACCAACGCCATGATATGAGTCAGGTTCAATTCTCTTTTCAGTTCACTCACCGGATTCACTCACCTATTGTACATTCATATCGTTGTAAGTCGCACCTTCCGGCGACTTCATTCACTGACAATTTTCCAACCAACTTTTGAAAGGTACAGATAAATAGCAATACCGGAAACAGCAGAAACTGTGAGATAAACGGTTGCCATGACATAATTGGCAAAAATCAATTCACCAAATCCGAACAACGACGAATAAATCAAGATGATTCCGCACATCCATGCAACGAATGCTTTTATAAAGCCTGTATCACTTTTCACGCTCGGCAGTTGTTTGGAAATCGGCTTCCAGCCGATTCCGCCCGGATGCGTTTTTGTATAAAATTTTAGTAAAACTTCATTATCAACTGGTTTTGTTAGATAAGTTACAATAAGCCAAACAATTGTCGTTCCAGCAACAATTGGATAAAGCGTCATCGGTGACTGCATACCATAGCCGTATTTTGCAATCGGATAAATAATAAGCGGAGCAACCATCGCGGAAATCTCCGACCATGCGTTGATGCGCCACCAGAACCAGCGAAAAATCAGCACGGCGCCCATTCCTGCGCTGGCATTAATGATAAATTCCCATGCGCCGGAAATCGTCGTCAAGAGTCGCATTATCCAAAGCGAAAAAACAACCATCAGCAACATGGCAATTCTGGACACAAGGACATAATGTTTTTCGCTGGCATTGTGCTTAATAAATCGTCTGTAAAAATCGTTGATGATGTACGACGTTCCCCAGTTCAATTGAGAAGCAATTGTTGACATATAAGCGGCAAGGAATACAGCAATCAGAAAACCAAGCAAGCCAGTCGGCAGATATTTCATCATTAATTTCGGATACATAACGCCCGGATCGACGGTATTTTCGTATTTCTCGTAAAATTCCTTGAATTCAGTTGTTTGATAAATGGGATCATCAGATTTCAACAATTGCTGGTTGTTGTAGGCATCTACAACCTGTTCGTAAATGGCAGGATTTTCTGCTCGTAAAGTCGAAGGACTGTCGGCTCTCGGCAAAATTACTAAAGCCGCAAGTGCGATAATGATCCAAGGCCAGGGACGTAAAGTGTAATGAGCGATCGTGAACCAAAGAGTCGCAAATACGCTATGTTTTTCATTCTTGCATGACATCATTCGTTGGGCTATATAACCGCCGCCGCCTGGATCGGCGCCCGGATACCATGTTGACCACCACTGTAAACCGATATGTGCGAAGAAAGCGCCAATAGAAAGCGCGAGTATGCCGCCAGTTACTCCGGATAGCGAAACGTTGCCAATTTTCGGAAAGAAACTCATCACCTGCGGTGCAAGTTGTTCTTTTAAGTGAGCGGCACCTCCAATCTCCGGAACTTGCAAAACGATAATGGCAAAAATGATACAGCCGGTCATCGCAAAAAGAAATTGGAAAGCATCAGTCCTCGCCGTGCCGAGCAATCCTGAAGCCGCCGCATAAATACCGATGATTCCGGCAACAATTGCCGTCAGCAAAAATGGATCGATTCCCGGAACGGTCACATGAAATATTTTCTCCATTGCTTTATGCACCCAAGCAAGAACGATTCCATTCATAAAGATTCCCAGATAAAGCGCACGAAAACCGCGAAGCACCGCAGCCGGTTTTCCGGAGTAACGCATCTCAGTAAACTCGACGTCTGTAACGATCTCAGCCCGGCGCCAGAGTTTTGCAAAGAAAAAAACCGTTAGCATGCCGCCGATAGCCAGATTCCACCATAGCCAATTTCCTGCGATTCCATTTTTAGCAACAAGCTCCGTCACCGCTAATGGCGTGTCTGCGGCAAAGGTTGTGGCGACCATGGCTGTACCGGCAAGCCACCACGGAAGGTTTCTTCCCGATAGAAAAAAATTGTTGGTGCTCGTTCCGGCTTTTTTTGTAAAATAAGCCGCGATGGCGATAACCAGTGCGAAGTAAATCCCGATAATGGCTATATCAAACACATGAATTCCTTGCATAAAAACTCCTTCTTATCCTTGATCTCAAGACAACGGTTGTTAATTTAGAAACAATATGGAAAATGGTAAGGCTTTTTTGTCGTTAACCTTGCTAAAAATGAAAATTCAGTTGATTTTTTTAGAATTATACTCCATATTCCAGATAATTGATTGGGTCATATGAAATTGTCAGTTGAGTCGGTAAAAAGAAAGTTTTTATGATTAAAAACAGCGATACCAGATTGAAAGTTCAGTTTTGGGGCGTACGCGGATCGGCGCCGTCATCTCCGGATTCTCATGGACTCGAAAGACGTCTTCGTTCTGTTCTTAAGATAGCCCATAATAGACGTTTTGAAGACGAAAAGACAATCGAGGATTTCATCAACGACTTACCCAAAAAACTAAAGTATTTCGTTGGAGGCAACACCGCTTGCGTACATGTACAAGTCGCCGGCAAACACCTAATTTTCGACGCGGGATCTGGAATTCGGAAATTGGGCGAGTTATTAATGCGCTCTCAATTTGGCGAGGGTAAAGGAACTGCCCACATTTTCATTTCTCACACCCACTGGGACCATATTAGCGGATTTCCATTTTTCTCGCCAGCATACGTGTCGGGCAATCACGTCCTTATATACGGCGTTCACAACGGTTTGGAATATCGCTTCGGCAACCAGCAGGAAGACGAATATTACCCGATTTCGCTTTCGGCGATGGGCGCTAATATCGAATTTGTACAATTACGTAAAGAAGAAACCATCGATTTGGACGGAATTAAGATTACTAATAAAATGTTAAATCATCCGGGCGGCTCGTTTGGGTATCGCGTTGATTTCAACGGGAAATCGATCGTCTATGCCACCGATTCCGAATACACAAACTTGACAAAAACCAAAATCGATTCTTATCTGCAATTTTTCAAAAACGCTGATATTTTGATTTTCGATGGACAATTTACGGTAGATGAGTTAGTGGAAAAGGAAAACTGGGGACACAGCACGTTGATTCAGGGAATCAATTTTGCTCACGAAGCCAATGTCCGTCATCTGGTTCTTTTTCATCACGATCCTTCCTATTCCGACGAAAAATTGTACGAGATGATCAATGAAGGACGTCAATATACCAAGACGAATAAATTGGGTACAAAACTAAAAATCTCGCTCGCTATCGAAGGAATCGAGTTAACCATCTGATCTTTTTCCTAATTCAATGAATGCCACGCGGTTAACAAATTATTCCACCGAAACTATCAAAACTTCATTTAATAAATATCTTTTCCTTGAAATTCGACGAGAATCTCTATAATTTAGAATGCGTTAATTGAATGAGTTCTTGAATATTCATTGAAAACTGAAAAGGTTTTTTACACATAATGACTAATTACACTTATTCACTGATCATGTGGACATATCATTTCGGCTTTAAATAAGTCTCCTTATTTGTTATTTGTCATCTTTCAAGCAACTTAACCCATAAAAATAAGGAACTAATTATGAATAAAAAGAACGTTTTAATCATTGGCGCCGCAGGAAGAGATTTCCACAATTTCAACACCTATTATCGTGATAATGAATCGGCGAACGTCGTAGCATTTACGGCGGCACAAATCCCAGACATTTATGGCAGGAAATATCCATCTGTCCTTGCCGGCAAATTATATCCAAATGGCATCCCAATTTTGTCCGAAGAAGAATTACCCAATCTCATCCGGGAATACCATGTCCAAGATTGCGTATTTTCCTACAGCGATGTTCCCTACACGCGAGTGATGAATATCAGTTCTATCGTCAACGCCGCCGGAGCAAATTTCATTCTATTGGGACCGGACGCAACCATGCTGAGAAGCGTCAAACCGGTGATTTCTGTCTGCGCAACCCGAACCGGATGCGGCAAGAGCCAGACTTCACGAAAAGTCATCGAAATCCTCATGTCCAAAGGTTTGCGCGTTGTCGCAGTGCGACATCCGATGCCGTACGGAAATTTGCCAGAACAAAAAGTCCAACGTTTCGCGACGCTGAAAGACCTGGCCGACAATCATTGTACCATCGAAGAGATGGAAGAATATGAACCACACATAATTCGCGGAAACGTAATCTACGCTGGAGTCGATTACGAGGCAATTTTACGCGCGGCGGAAAACGATCCATCTGGTTGCGACGTTATCCTTTGGGACGGCGGAAATAACGATTTCTCGTTTTATCGCCCCGATTTGTTCATTACCGTCGTCGATCCGCACCGCCCCGGGAACGAACTGCGCTACTATCCAGGCGAGGTAAATCTTCGGATGGCGGACGTCGTTATTATCAATAAAATCGATACGGCTTCTCCCGAAGGTGTCCAAACGGTTCGCGAAAGCATCGCCGCAGTCAATCCGGGTGCAATTGTCATTGACGCCGCTTCACCCATTCGCGTCGAGAAACCGGAAATCATCCGCAATAAGCGAGTTCTTGTCGTCGAAGACGGCCCGACTCTGACTCATGGAGAAATGAAAATAGGCGCTGGAACGGTAGCCGCCAAAAAATTTGGTGCCGACAAACTAGTCGATCCTAGACCATTCGTTGTCGGAAAATTGGCGGAGACATTCCGCATTTATCCGAACATCGGAAATCTTTTACCGGCAATGGGATACGGTGATCAACAAGTGCGTGATCTCGAAGCAACGATCGAACACACAGATTGCGACGCAGTCGTCATTGGAACTCCGATCGATCTCAACCGAATCATTAAAATTACTAAACCGAATACACGCGTATTCTACGACTTGCAGGAAATCGGCAAACCCGATTTATCAGAAGTGCTGGATGATTTCCTGCGCAAACAGGGTCTTCAAAAGTAGGAGTTCTGTATATGCCGATGAATAAGACCGCAGTCATCGCACTCGGAGGAAATGCTATCTCTCCGAAAGGGCAAATCGACACGATTGCCAATCAATTCCGTAACACGCGAGCGAGTTTGAAATCTGTGATGAATCTCCTTCAGCAGGATTATCATCTGGCGATCACACACGGAAACGGTCCGCAAGTTGGCAACGCTCTCCTAAGAGTTGAATTGTCAATGGAAAAAACGCCGATCCTGCCTCTCGGCATTTGCGTCGCAGACACCGAAGGCGGAATGGGTTACATGATCGAACAGTCACTTCAGAACGCCTTGATCACCGAGAAAATCCCACGTGAAGTCGTTTCAATCGTTACGCAAGTCATTGTTGACGAGAACGATCCGTCTGTCAATAATCCAACGAAATACATCGGCAGTTGGTATGGCAAACAGGAAATCCGTGAAATCGCTCGGCAACACAACTGGCAAATCAAGGAAGTGCCGGGCAAAGGCTGGCGCAGAGTGGTTCCATCGCCCGAACCGATCCGAATCATCAACCGGAAAGCCATCAAAACACTGATAGATGCCGGAATCATTGTCATCGCCGCGGGCGGTGGCGGAATTCCGGTTTATATTATGAAAAACGGTCTTTACGAAGGTTTTGATGCGGTAATTGACAAGGATCTTGCGTCCGCCGTTCTAGCGCGGGACATCGAAGCGTCTGAATTATATATTCTAACCGATATAGATTTTGTTTCAATGAACTACGGAAAACAAAACGAGGAAAAAATAGATAAAATCCGTGTTCGCGATTTAAAAAAACTTTATGAAGAGGAACAATTTCCTGCAGGAAGCATGGGACCCAAAATTCGCGCAGCAATTAATTTCATTGAGTCAGGCGGCCAAATTGTCGTGATCACATCGGTCGAGAGTGCGGTAATCAGTTTGCATGGAGAATCAGGAACGACAATCGTCCCATAGAAAGGCAAGTAAAAGATGGAAAAGACATTAGCAATACTCAAACCGGATTGTGTCCGGCGGAAATTAATCGGCAATTCGATTCGTTTTATCGAGGAAAACGGCTTCTCTATTCGTTCCATAAAAACCGTTAAGATGGATCAGAAAGAAGCGGAAAACTTCTATGCAATACATAAAGACAAATCGTTTTTCGAAGGATTAATCCGATTCATGACTTCCGGCCCCTGTGTACCGATGGTTTTAGAAAAGGAAGATGCCGTTCAGGCATTTCGGAATTGCATCGGAAACACAGATCCATCCAAAGCCGCGGAAGGAACATTACGGCGTTTATATGCGAGCAATGTTCAAGAAAATATCGTTCATGGAAGTGATTTGGAAGAAAACGCTAAAAAAGAAATTGCATTTTTCTTTCCCACGATTGAAATTATCGAGTGATTTACCCTCGAAGGAGAGAAAATATGAAAAAGTCGATCTTGGTTATCCTTACCTTTTCCCTAATGCTCGCATCGTGCGGAAAGAAAGAACCCATTCGCGGCCTCGTCGGCAATCCGCTTCATTTATCCGCCGTGATCGAAGCGCCTGAAGATACGATCGGTTGCTCGTTCAGGTGGGTTTTTAGTCGGAAACCGCCAGAAAGCAACTTGGACATCCTCTCGTTCCAGCCCGACAGCCGGAGTTTTTCCATCTATTTCGTTCCAGATATCGCAGGACAGTACACTGTTCAAAGCGCTATCATCGGGGCGGACGGAAAAGATAAAAGTAAAAGCGACTTCATCTGTGAAATCGCTGTTGATTCGACGAAAGATGAAACCTCTGATTCTGCAGGTTTAGGTATTTCCGAAAACGCTCCGGCGCCAATCTATGAGACCAGCGATAAACAAAAAACGCCACAGGTTCCAAGCAGCACTACATCGGTAAAACAAGCGGCGCCTAAACCGGTAAATAAGGTCTATGACAAGGGAAAATCAATTCCTATCGTCAGCGGAAAATATACGATCCAGATTTCATCATGGAAGACGTACAAATCGGCAGAAAAGGAACTCGCGCGGTTGTCAAATATGGGGCTTGACGCCTACATCCAAAAGGCCGTTTTTAAAGAAACCAAAGAGACATGGTATAGAATTCGGCTCGGAATGTTCGATTCACGCGAAGAAGCAAAACAATCTTTAAATGACTTCAAGAAAAGATATCCAAACGAAAATTTCTGGATTGACAATGTTCGACAAGATTAAATAAAAATTAAGGAGGAAATAATGAAATTGACTTATTTTGATGTTCGTGATATTTTCCGTACACCACGTCTGGCGCTCAGCGGTAAAAAAATCTGGGTTCATACACTCGGATTAGCCATCGGCTGGGGTGTTTATACTGTCCTGACATATTTAGCCCTAATCTTAAACGGCCAATCAGTCGCTGAAATCTGGAATACATTTCACTTCTTTCCCTGTCTCTTCACGGCGGCTCTGCCTATTGCATGGTATGCTTGGATAGTTGGCGGAATTGGAATCATACTCTGGGTAGTTTTATTTCTGGAGGCTTCGCTGGCCGTATCCAGAATAACGTATAAGCAATTAAAAGGAGACGAATTCTTTTCGTCCGGCGATAGTTTCAAGTACATCAAGAAACACGGCACGGCGGTCGTCATGGGACCGATCTCCATTTTACTCATTATCGCATTTTTTGTTTTTTGTGCCATCGTCGCCGCATGGATCGCCCAATGGCCGGTTCTGGATATCCTCGTTCTGGGATTACCCTATTTACTGTATTTTATCGTTTCGACCTTTGTCGTTTATTCGGCGGTGGTTTTCGTTGTTTCATTCACACTTGCTCCGGCTATAGTCGGAACAGCAGAAGAAGATACGATGGAAACAGTTTTCCAGAGTTATTCCACCTTATGGTCTCAGCCCTGGCGACTGATTCTTTATGAGACCATTGTGGTCGGACTAAGCGGAATTGCGACGTTCATTTACGGCTGGGCATTAATTTTGGGTTATAAGTTTTTCAATTATGTCTTCGGATTACCGTGGTTGATGGACGGAAAAATTGCACGAATCGTCGAGCAAGCTTCTTCTTATCTATATGGCGTAAATTCACCCTTGAATCTGTACATCAGTCGATTCTTTAGTTACTCGACCAACGCTTCTTTAGGCATAACTAAACCGTTATTTTTTATCACAACCGATATTATTACCATCATTTTAATCACGATCGCCTTGTTCGTTATCGCGGCTTCTGTGATCGCCTACTTTTTCAGTAACATCTCCGCCGGACAGTCGATCATTTACATTATTCTCCGTAAGAAAAAAGATGAAGAAAACCTGATCGAGAGAAAAGACGAGGACGAACTGGCCGAAGAAGAAAAAAACAAAAAAGAAGAGGAAGAAAAAACTTCTGAAACTCCTGCCGAAAGCGAGGAGAATTCCGAGGCTAAATCCGAAGAGATTAAATAATTTATATTCCTGATCGTTTACTGAAAAGACGTCCGTTTAAGGGGCGTCTTTTCTTTTATAGAGTAAAAAACTTGAATATCAAGGCGCATTGAAATAAATTTGCTGGTTGATATGAAGATTAGACTGAACGCATTAAGAGAAGGTTTTCAAAAGATCGAGGGTTCCCTCATGCCGGAATTTCTTGGCATTTCCGATGAGTGGTTCAAAGAGTCGCTGATAAAAGTTGTTCTATCCATCAACAAAGGTTCCAGCGAAATCAGTCTCGACGGAATCGTTCAATCTGAAGCCGAATTCGAATGCGACCGTTGCCTTGTTTTATTTAAGAAAAATCTTACGGCTGACTTTCAGGTCATTTTAACGACGAGTAAAATTGGATCTGATCTGATCGACGAGAATATCATTCCCATCACGCAAACGACGATGGAAGTTGACATCTCGAATTATATTCGTGACGCTTTATTGCTCAGTGTGCCGATGAAAAAACTCTGCAGTGAAAACTGCCGAGGGCTTTGTCCTCACTGCGGAGTAAATCTGAATTTTGAAAAATGCAAATGCGGACAAAACAAAAGTGACGATCGCTGGAAACCGTTAAAAAAAATGTTAACACTTAGTTTGGAGGAATAGAGAATTGGCACAACCAAAACGCAAGACATCTAAATCGCGCCGGGACAAACGCAGAACACATAAGAAACTTGACGAGCAAATGATTTCCAAATGTCCCCAGTGCGGAGAACCTAAATTACCTCATCGCGCCTGTCTGAATTGCGGATATTATAGGGGGCGCCCAGTCATTTCTGCAAAAGAGAAGTAAAGTCATTTCCTCTGAACATAAATTTTCGGAGAGAGCAATTGGGACAGAAAAAACGGCACAGTATTTTCTTTTGAAACAGGACATTCTAATCCCTGTTCCATCGAAATATCTCGTGTCGCCAATAGGAAGTTATGAGTAAAAAACGATCTGTCATCTCAGCATTTGGAAAATATACGCCTGAGCGCGTGTTAACCAATTCTGATTTGGAAAAGATGGTTGACACTACCGATGCGTGGATTCGGACGCGCACCGGTATCGTCGAACGTCATCTGGTAGCAAAAGGCGAAGCCACAGCCCAAATGAGCATTCAGGCGTTTGCAGACATGCAAAAACGATTTCCCGTCGATCCAGAAGAGATCGATCTGATCGTCGTTGCAACCGTTACACCTGACATGTTCTTTCCCTCCACCGCCGCACTCATACAAAATGGTATCGGCGCAAAAAATGCCTTTGGATTTGATGTATCTGCCGCATGCTCCGGTTTCCTGTATGCACTCGTTGTCGCGACTCAATTTGTCGAAAACGATCAATATAAAAAGGTATTGGTTTTCGGAGCGGACACGATGAGTTCCATCACCGATTATACGAATCGCGACACCTGTGTTCTTTTTGGAGACGGCGCGGGCGTCGTCTTACTCGAAGCCATGGAAGATGATGACACGTCCGGTATATTCGATCACATTCTTAAGATGGACGGCGCAGGCAAAGATTTTCTCTATATGCTCGGAGGCGGAAGCCTTCATCCTGCTACCCATGAAACAGTCGATCAGAAAATGCACTTCATTTATCAGGAAGGCAAAGCCGTGTTCAAGTTCGCCGTAAGCCGGATGGCCGCGGTTTCGGAAGAGATTTTAAACCGAAATTCCCTGACGGGAAAAGACGTATCTATTTTCATTCCGCATCAAGCAAATAAACGAATTATTGACGTTTGCGTGGAACGGTTGAATTTCAAAACAGAACAGGTTCTTCTTAATATCGACCGCTATGGCAACACGACGGCGGCGACAATCCCGATCGGAATGGTCGAAGCTTTTGATGACGGAAGAATCAAGGATGGTGATATCGTTCTGCTGTCCGCATTCGGTGCCGGTTTTACTTGGGGAAGTGTTCTTGTTCGTTGGGGGCATTTGCGTCATGCCTAAGAAAGCGTTCGTTTTCCCGGGACAGGCGTCACAATATATCGGCATGGGCGCCGACTTCTACGAAAAAGGTAAAATCGCGCGTTCTTATTTCGATGCCGCGGAGTCACAGCTCGGTTTCGCACTGAAAGAATTCTCCTTCAACGGACCGTTGAACAAACTGACACAAACCGCCATAACGCAACCGGCAATTTTTACGTTTTCGCTTATCGTTTATGAAGAATTGAAACAGCGCGGATTCCAGCCGGAAATGGTCGCTGGTCATAGTTTGGGTGAATACTCCGCACTCGTCGCCGCTGGTTCACTTCCCTTTGAAGAAGGACTGAATCTCGTCAAAATCCGTTCCGAGCAAATGCAGATTGCAACCGAAAAAACCGTCGGCACAATGGCGGCAATCGTCGGTTTGTCTATCGATAAAGTTCGTGAGATTATCTCGGATTCTTCAGTAACCGGCATTTGCAACGTCGCCAACGTTAATTCGCCAAGTCAGATAGTCATTAGCGGTGAAACGCATTCCATTCAGATGATGATGCGTGAAATGAAAAATGCCGGCGCAAAAATGGTTGTAGAATTGACGGTCGGCGGCGCATTTCACTCCGAATTGATGACCGGCGCACGCATCGAATTGAAAAAAGCGTTAGACGCCGCGATTTTTAAACCGCCATCCTATCCCATTTACCTAAACGTCACAGCAAAAGCGTCGGTAGATCCGATAGAAATCCGTCAACGGCTAATTGAACAATTGACGTCGCCCGTTCTCTGGAGTGACAGCATTCACGCGATGATCAATGACGGCGCTGACACATTCGTCGAAGTCGGACCCGGAAAGGTTTTACAAGGACTTATCAAGCGTACTTCCGGCGATGTAAATATTTTCGGCATTTCAACATGGCACGAACTGACGAGGTTTCAATGGAGTTAAATTTTAAGGATAAAATTGTAGTCGTCACGGGTTCCGGAAGAGGGATAGGATTCGCGATAGCTGAAACATTTGCACAAAAACAGGCAACTGTCATTCTTTCTGATTACGCACAATCAGCACTTGATTCTGCCATTGCCGATTTCACCGAAAAAGGTTACACTTTTGACGCGGTTTCCTGCAATGTCGCCGATACGGAAAACGTTGAAAAATTCGTCGAAACCGTGATCGGGAAATTCGGAAAAATCGACGTGTTGGTCAATAATGCAGGCATCACCCGCGACAACCTTTTACTCAGAATGAAGGATGACCAGTGGAACGCCGTTTTGGAAACGAATTTGAAAGGCGTTTTTCTAATGACTCGCGCTGTTTCCAAACACTTGATCCGGCAACGATTTGGAAAAGTTATCAATATCAGTTCGGTTGTTGGGTTGACGGGAAACATCGGTCAATCAAATTACTCCGCTAGCAAGGCTGGAGTCATTGGTTTTTCAAAATCTGTCGCGCAGGAACTCGCTTCCCGAAACATCACGGTCAATGTGATTGCGCCGGGATTTATAGAAACGACGATGACGTCCGTTCTTTCTGACGTCATGAAAGAAGAATTTATAAAAAAAATACCCCTACATCGGGCTGGGACACCAAAAGATGTCGCGCATGTTGCGCTTTTCTTAGCATCGCCGTTGGCTGATTACCTGACGGGTCAGGTCATTCAGGTCGATGGCGGAATGGTCATGTAACAACACAAAAGGAGGATAAAATGGATAATTTTCAGAAAGTCCAAGAAATCGTAGCCGATAAACTCGGTATAGAAAAATCGAAAATCAAAATGGAAGCGTCGTTCATTGACGATTTGGGCGCCGATTCTCTCGACACCGTTGAACTCATCATGAAAATGGAAGAAAAGTTCGGCATCGAAATTCCGGATGAAGAAGCCGAAAAATTGAAGACCGTCGGTGATGTTGTTCGATATATTGACACCGTTATTAAATAATTTCGTTTGTCACCGATGAAAAGACGAGTCGTCGTCACCGGATTGGGAATCATCACGCCCATCGGTTGCAGTTTACCCGATTATTGGGAATCTCTCGAAAACGGAACAAGTGGCGTCAAACTAATCGAATCGTTTGACGCCCACGAGTTGCCGGTTCGCATCGCCGCTGAAGCCCGCGCCTTCGATCCAGTCACATATTTACCTCTCAAAGATATTAAACGCATGGATCGCATGGCACAATTAGGCGTTTCCGCGGCAAAACAGGCTGTCGATGATTCTCAATTACTTACATCCACTTTTCGTCAGGAAAGGGTCGGCGTTGTCACCGGCTCCGGGATCGGTGGAATCGAAACACTCGAATTCCAGCATTCCCAGCTAATAACAAAAGGCGCGCGTTTTGTTAGCCCGTTATTTATTCCCATGATGATCCCGAACATTTTCCCCGGACAAATTGCCATTGATTTCGGATTTTCCGGGCCGAATTACTCAGTCGCCTCGGCTTGCGCAACTTCGTCTCATGCAATAGGCATCGCCATGATGCATATACTTTGCAATGATGCAGATGTGATGATTACCGGCGGCTCTGAAGCGAGCATAACGCCGCTGGCAATCGCCGGATTTTCGAATATGAAAGCGCTCTCTCGGCGTAATGATGAACCCGCTCGCGCAAGCCGTCCATTCGACCTAAATCGCGACGGCTTTATAGTCGGCGAAGGAGCAGGCATAATCGTCCTCGAAGAACTCGGACATGCCTTGAAACGCGACGCACATATTTACGCAGAACTTGTTGGATACGGTTTTTCCGAAGACGCCTTTCACATCACACAGCCACACCCGGGAGGAAAAGGCTCGGCAATGGCCATCGAAAACGCTATTCGTATGTCCGGACTTCCCAAAGAGGCATTCGGTTACATCAATGCGCATGGAACTTCGACGATTCTTAACGATAAATTAGAAACGATTGCCATCAAATCGGTCTTTGGCGACGATGCAAAGAAAATCGCCATTAGTTCTACGAAATCGATGACCGGGCATTTGCTGGGAGCGGCAGGAGCGATCGAGTTTATCGCTCTCGTTCTCGCCATGAATCATCAAATCATTCCTCCGACAATCAATTACGAAACGCCAGACCCGGAATGTGATCTGAATTATACACCCAACATAGCGCAGAAACGCGATTTTTCCGCTGGGCTGAGCAATAATTTCGGATTCGGAGGACACAATTCGGTTCTTGCTATTAAAAAGTTTGAGAAATAACATTGAAATTTTCACTACTAAATCTTTTCCACAAAACTCGTTCTCCCCTCGAGAAAAAACTGGGGTATTCATTTAAAAATCCCGACTTGCTCCGCTTGGCAGTAACTCACCGATCAAAAGCGGCTAAAAGTCATCTCTCCTACGAACGGCTGGAATTCCTCGGCGATGCAATTCTGGAGATGATCGTGTCTGAATATTTATATAAAAAATATCCGGAAAAATTAGAAGGCGCTCTGACGCTTTCTCGCTCCATTATTGTCAACGGCGATTCACTTTATGAGGTCGGAAAGAAACTCAATCTGCTGGAGAATTTACTTCTGGATAAAAGCCTCAATGTTCAAAACGTACCAGCCATGAAGAAAATCTATTCCAGCGTCGTGGAATCGCTTCTTGGCGCCATTTATATCGACGGCGGATTGAAAGCGGTTTATCCGTTTGTCAATGAATGGATTTTGCTCGACGGCAAGCGAGAGATCGCTACTGCACGTTATAATTACAAGGGACAGATTTTTGAAATTTGCCAAAAACAAGGTAAAGAATCTCCCCGCTTCGAAATAGAAGAGATGACTGGACCCGACCATGCACGTTTCTATAAAATCGCCGTCGTCATCGATGGGAAAAAACTGGGGTTCGGCGTCGGACATACTAAACTAGCCGCCGAGCAAAAAGCCGCAAAAGTAGCCTACTTTAAATTAACAGCCTACCGAAAAAAGCGGCCTGTTTAGTTTCTGACCGGGTGGCTGGTTAGTATATAATCGAAAAATTTAGTTTTCGCCTTGATCGAAGTCTGAAATTTGGTCTCGTAGTTTAGCGGCTAATTCGTAATTTTCTTCGTTGATGGCATTCTGTAATTTCTTCTGCAGATCGAAAAGCTTATCCAGATTTTCCATATCAGGGACAACATCTTTCTCAGACTTTGGTATATTTTTTTGTACAACAGCGAGTTGCCCCGCCGCATTCATGACCGAATCCGAAACAAACAGCGGTGCCCGCATTCTTAATCCAATAGCGATTGCGTCACTAGGCCGCGCATCGATCTGTAAACTGGAGTGATCAGTTTCATTTTCAAGAAAAACACGCGCGAAGAATGTATTTTCCCGAAGATCATTGACAATTACTTGGGTAATTTTCATATTCAATATTTTGAGAATATTGACTATCAGATCATGCGTTAGTGGTCTAGGCATCTCAACGTCTTCCAGCGCCAGCGCAATCGCTTGGGCTTCAAATGTGCCCACTATGATCGGAAGCTGTCTGTTTCCACCGACCTCTCTCAAAAGAACAGCGTAGCCTTTGCTGGGTAGATACTGAACGATTTTTTGGATTTCGACTTTGATCATCACGGAATGAATATATCATCCCGCAAACGGAATTACAAGCGCTATTTCTGCGGAATTGTACCCATCTGATTTTTATAAAAATCACGGAGAAGTTGGTAAAGCACCACCGGATTCTCTTCTTGAAGAAGCCGCTCCATTAACGTCTTCGTTTCCAGAATCCGGACATTCTTAATTTCATCGGAAACGGCATGTAACGCACTGTAATTGACGCTGATAATCCGAATGCCAAGGGCAATCAATCCGACCAACGCAAATGGATCGGACGCCATTTCACCACATACGGTCACTGGCAATGAAAACCTTTCGGCGGTTTGTACTATTTTATGAATCGCCCGAAAAATGATCGGATGATAGTAGTTCTTAGACAAATTTTCGTCACGTTTGGCTCCAATCAAGTAAAGAGCCAGATCGTTTGTCCCAACACTGAAAAAATCCACCATTCCAGCCAACGGTTCAAGAATATCAAGCGCCAATTTCGTTTCGATCATCACGCCTAAAGGAAACCGATCCCGAAATTTAATGCCTTCCCTTTTCAGGTCGCGTTTGATAGTCTCCAACATTTTTTTGACTTCCAGAACATCTTCGATACGCGTCACCATAGGCAACATTAAGCGCGCTGATCCGTAAATACTTGCGCGAAGGAAAGCCCGTAACTGTGTTTGAAGGATTTCTGGATTATCCAGACAAAAACGGATTCCACCCCACTCTTCAAAAGCAACGTCCCGATGCATGACTTCCAGGTCCAGCATGGCGATGAGTTTGTCGCGTCCGAAGTCAAATGTTCGGAATATAACCGGTCGTCCTTTCATTGCCTGAAGCGTATCTCGGTAGGCGACAAACTGTTCTTCTTCGTTCGGGATTGCGTTTCGTTCGATGCACAGAAATTCTGTTCGGAATAGGCCGATTCCCAGCACCGAATGCGGATTTATCGTCTTAAGTTCCTGAACGAAGCCAATATTCAGTAAAACGCGAAACGGAACGCCATCGCACGATGAACTCACGAGCCGGGCGGTTAACAATTTTTGGTTTAAAAGTTCATGTTGGCGGGCGCGTTCGTCATAGATTTTACGATTTTCATCCGAGAGGTTCAGCACGATCTCTTCGTTATCGGCGTCAAGAACAATTTCAGAAGAGGAAAGAATCTCTTCAAGGTTCATGATGTGAGAAATATACGGCAGACGAAAAGCGCGCGCTAAAATGCCAACATGCGAATCTACACCGCCGATTTGTGAGATGATTCCGATAGCGCCTTGATCTTTAATATGAATCAGATCGGACGGCGTAATCCGGTCGCCCACATAGATCGCCGGTTCCTTTAATTTTGGTGTCAGATAAGCGTCATCAACTGAAAGGTGAAAAATAACGCGTCGTTTAACGTCTCGCAGATCCACCGCGCGGTCTTTTTGATAGCCTTCTGAATCCTGCAAAAGTTGCTCGTAGGTCGAAAGGACTTCAAAAAATGCCCAGATGGCGTTCCGGTTCTCCTGCCGCACATACTGACTGACGAGCCTAATAAGTTCAGGATCGCCAAGAATCATCAGTTGACCGTCAATCATTATTGCGTGATTCTCGTCGAGATGTTCCAACACCAATTTGCGTATTTGTGTCAATTCGGCGGTCGCTTTCGAAATGGCTTGCTGAAACCGCGCAATCTCCGCCTCAGCATCCGATGCCTGAATCCTGTTTTTTGGAATTGGAAACTGATCGCGTTTAAAATAAAAAGTCGGACCGATGGCGATACCCGGAGAGATTTTGATGCCTTTGATAGTTTTCACAATCTATTCCATGTCAAATTTATTTTCTACCAACACAACTATATTTTCGATTGCTTCCTTCTCATCCTGACCGTTTGCTTCAATAGTCACCTTCGCGCCCGGCTCGATCGCTAACACCAGCAAACCGAGAATACTTTTAGCATTGACACGAATGCCTTTATAGACAAGATTGATTTCGGATTTGAAGCCGGTAGCATTTTTTACCAATGCCGTCGCTGGACGTGTATGCAATCCATGCCGGTTCATAATCGTGACTTCTTTCTTTTCCATATTATGACTGACGAAGATAAATGGTTTGTATGAAGTCGGTCAAACCCGCTTGTGCATTCTGTGGAAGTTTTGACAACCGATTGGAAGCTTCGTTTAGCAGTTTCCGAACCATCGAAAACGATTTTTCCAGAGCGGCACGTTTTTCAAACTCCGATCTGATAATTGCACGGTCATCCGAATTTTCTTTTAAAAAAGATAAAAATTCGTTGCGCTCTTCAATAGATAGATCATCCAGCGCCTGAATCACCGGAAAAGTCTTCTTCCCCTTGGCAATGTCGCTGAACAGACTTTTCCCCATTTTCTGTTCGTTGGAAGTAATTTCAAGACAATCGTCCTGAATCTGAAACGCCTGTCCGAGTTTGAGACCGAAATCCGCCAGATCGTCGATATATTCCGATGCTGGATCAGCGATGAGCGCACCAAGTACACACGACAAACCGAGAAGCCTTCCGGTTTTCTTTCCGACCATTCGAAGATATTCATCGGCGCCGACAAACGGACGCTTTTCGAATTCCATATCCATCGCCTGACCTTCACAGATTTCGAGCATTGCCTGACTAAATTCCACTCCTATTCGATTAATATCTCGTGATTCGGTTTTCATCAACGTTCGGAAAGCAAGCGTCATTAGCGCGTCGCCGGCAAGGATAGCGGTGTTGTCGTCCCACTTGATGTGCAACGTCGGTCGACCGCGTCGCTGAGTATCTTTATCCATTATATCATCGTGGACGAGCGTAAACGTATGAAGCAATTCTATTGCCAGCGCCGCCGGAAAAAGTTGCTCATGCGACGCACCAAGCGATTCGCCGACAAGAAACAGTAGAATCGGGCGCACACGCTTTCCTTTGGCGTCCAGACTGTACCGAATGGGTTCGTATAGGCTGGTGGGAATTTGCGGAAGTTCAAAATTTGCCAACCTTTGGTTGAATTCATTTGCTAAAATGGCAAAACGTCCTTCCGCTCGGTCCATTTGACTTTTTTCCATGTCAGTATAAGGAAGAGTCAATATCTAAAATCTCCAAATTCCTTCAACTTATTCAAGACTAAATTTTTAATTTCTTCCAATCGTTGCTCCGTCTTAGCCTCAAAACGGGTTACAATCACTGGTTGAGTATTCGATGAACGGACGAGCCCCCAGCCATCACCAAATTTGATCCGCACACCATCAACATCGATACATTCGTAGTGCGCTTTGAAGTATTCGGAGGCTTTTTCAGTCATGCTGAATTTAGTTGGATCGTCGGCGCAATTCAGACGCATTTCGGGAGTCGAAAAATAATGCGGCAGTCGTTCCATTTTTGCCGAAAGCGGTTCGGAATATCGCGAAATCATTTGTGCGAACCGCGCCGCTACATACATCGCGTCGTCGTAACCGTAATAATCGTCTCCGAAGAAAATATGTCCGCTCATTTCACCGGCGAACGGAACACCGACTTCACGCATTTTTTGTTTGATCAGCGAGTGACCAGTTTTCCACATCATCGGTTTTCCACCTTTCTGGAGAATCACTTCCTCCAACGCCTGCGAACACTTCACATCAAAAATGACCGTTTCACCATGTTTGATGATCTCGTCCAAAAACAGAATCATGATGTAATCTGCCCAAATAATCTGACCTCTATCATCCACAACGCCAATCCGATCGGCGTCACCATCAAAAGCCACTCCGAAATCATAACCGCCTTTTTTAACCTCGGCAATCAATTGCGTCAGATTTTTCGGAACTGTCGGATCGGGATGATGATTCGGAAAGGAACCGTCTATCGTGCAGAAAAGTTCTGTAACTTCGCACCCAAACTTCTTAAATACTTCCGGTGCAACCATACAAGCCGTCGCATTACCACAATCCATCGCAATTTTCACCGGACGATCCAGTTTAATTTTGGATACTAACATATTTTTATAATCTTCAAGAATTGATTTCTTGTTGATCTGACCTTCACCGGTCGTAAAATTGCCGCTCTCAATGATTTGGCGAATTTTCTGGATTTGAGCACCATAAACTGCCTGCTTCTGATAGGTGATCTTAAATCCGTTCATATCTGCCGGATTGTGACTACCGGTAATTTGGATAGCACCGTCAACAGGTAGAAAATACATGCTGAAATAATTGACAGGCGTTGGTACAATTCCGATATCGATCAGGTTTACACCCGTTGAAAGCAATCCTTTCGCCAACATCTTTTTCAGGTTCGGTGTCGATAAACGGACGTCACCGCTGATTGTCAATAAACTCCCGCCTCTTTCCCGGATGAAAGTGCCAATCCCTTTCCCTAATAATTCAACATCCGCGTCAGGAAAATCCAGCTCAACGACTCCTCGAATGTCATATTCGCGAAAAACGTACGGATTCATTTCTTCTCCTCTTCTTTCAATTAATAATTTTCCCTAATACGACTTTGTGACGGGCACCGGTCGTATTAGGAACATTTCCCGGAATTCCCCAGATTCTTAAGGCGGCTAAAATTGCGAATGCGAACGCTTCTTTAGCATCGCCGGGGATTCCGTGTTCAGTCGTATTTCTGATAGGAACATTTGTAAACATCCTTCTCAAATGATTTACCAGTACCGGATTTTTTGCGCCACCTCCGCTGATAATAATTTCA
>PEYN01000101.1 GCA_002774355.1 Candidatus Marinimicrobia bacterium CG08_land_8_20_14_0_20_45_22
CTGACAGGTAAACTCGACCTCACCTCTAATAATAAACACTATCTACCCATTTAAAATGCGAAAGAACCATAATTACTTTGCTGAATAATTTCCGGAATCCATCGAACAAGCGCTGTATCGCCTGTCGCAATCGTCGCAATTCTTGAATCGGTTCCCCATGAATTCTTGATGGATTGCGCCCAATTTCCACGAATTTCGGAGTAGCCGTTTTCCAGATTGTCAATATAAATATCATCGGGACGAAATTTGATGAATTTCATCGACTGATTTCCCAGCGTATCGCAGACAACAGCGCCAACTTTTGCGATGAAGTTTTTGTCCACTGCCTTCATGCTCCGCCATTCGTTCGTGCCGGTCGGTTCGCATGGAACGATGAAGTAGTTTTCGTAAACATCCTTCGCGGCGATGAAAGGCACACGCTGGAAAATCGGCTCATCCGTTCTAACCATCAAATAGACGCTGTCACTGACTGTCTCGGATTCAAACGTGAGGATTGGCGCCGTAAAATCTGTTGCATTTCTATATTTTTGTAACGCTTCAATCCCAGTACAATATGAGAATTTCACGTTGGGATATTTTACCGCGGCAAGATGCGCAAGATTGTCAATTTTCTCGATGTTGGTTAAAAAATCGGTTTCCGGCAAATGTCCCCAGATACAGACGATTTGATCCGCTCCTGTATCCGCTTCGGCAAAAATCTGATCCAACAGTCCATTCGCCTTAAACGAATTGAAATGGCGGGAACGCACGATAAAACCGGCGCCATTGCCCGGAAGCTGATAGTTCTCGTCAGACGGACGGTAGGCAGTCCATTTTGAAGAAGCCTGGGCCCAATGGGACGTGTTGTCCAGCGGTTCGACTGTGTCAATCCTATCCGACGGATAATCGTTATGCAGTGAATACGGCATGATCTCATTAAGATAATGTTGCCAGTGATTATCCATGTAATGCCAACCGCTCCGGAAAGAAACCGGAAAGGTCTCTTCTTCGAGCAAATACTGACATAATGTAAAGTCGAAGTCGTCCCGACATTCGTTAAAATCTAATGCCTGATTCCAATACCATTTTCCGTCATTGTCATAATCTGTCCAAGCGAACGTATGATAGTGAATAGACAATTCGTCACCAGTTTGCTGAACCGCTTCACCGTGATATTTTTTCATGAGGTATAACGTCATTGTGTTCGGAACGGGAAAATTTCTGTTCGTTGCGTATCGAAAAATATTACCGCCCATCATGTACCATGTCATTTTAATCGGCTGACCATAAGAATCTTTAAACTGTTCGCGAAATGCCGTATTCATGACTTTATATGCATTCATATCGGGATTTGTATAGAGAGATGCGTTATATGTACAATTGAATTCGGATGTACTCATTCCATCCCAGATCGCCGTATCAGATGCTATAACGAGGTAAACCTTTCCCGCCGCTGAAAATACGGAAGTTACACTGATGAGTAAAACGAGTGCGTTTATAAAGATACTTTTTCGCGTCATGTTAGCCCCAATCTTAAAAATCCCGATTTTGTTCAAATTAAAAGTTGGTAAAGATGAATTGTATCAAATAACAGCGTTATTTATCGGCATAATACTTGCCAAAACCCGACGTCTCAAACCGTTTCCCATCGGTGCGTATCCACATTGCTTCGACTTCCGGAAATTGCTGGATAAATTCCATCCCCTTTGTAATACCCAAAACAAACATTCCCGTCGCCAACGCATCGGCAAGTTCTGCCTTCGGCGCAATGATTGTCACTGACTGGCAGGAATCGGCGGGAAGTCCGGTCTTAGGATCGAGAATATGGTGAATCCGTTTTTCCTGATACATAAAGAACTTTTCGTAGTCTCCAGAAGTGGTTATTGCTCCATTGCAAATCTCAAGAACATCAAGCATCTCGCCACGATTGCGCGGATGTTGGATTCCCACACGCCAGCGTTTTCCATCCATCCGAGGCAATACTCGCAAATCGCCACCGGCGTTGATAATGGCACCTTTGACACCTCTGGAATTCAGAAGTTCTATCGCCCGATCGACGGCATAACCTTTGGCAACAGCACCTGTACCAATTTGGGTTTTTCGGTTGTTACAAGACAGAATATTTTCCGCAAAATTGATCACGAGATGATTGAATCCGACAAATGGCAATACGGCTTGAATATCTTTCTGGTTGGGTGGAACCAGCGAATCGCCCTTGAACCGATACAACGGAAGCAATCCGCCAACGGTAATGTCAAATGCGCCATCCATTTTTTTTGAAATATCCATACTCCTTTCCACCAAGCCTAGAACTTCCGACGGCATAACAATTTCATTCTGAGTACGATGGTTGAAAGCGTAAATCGGGCTCTTCGGATTACCTTCATAAAAAACTGCCGAAATCCGACTAATCTCATCGAAAGCGTCCGTGATCGCCGTTTTAGCCGCAACTTCAGAAGTATCGAGAACGGTTATCTCGACAACTGTTCCCATTAATAAGCGCGTTTCATTTATCTGAACGATTCGATTTTGATAGAAACAGGTCGATAGCAAGAAAAGATATAGAATAATCGTAAATCGAATAACTTTAAAAACGGTATATATTTTATTTAAGTTCAAATTACTTCTCAAACGATTGTTTTATTCCTGCTCGATTGATTTCACCTGAAAAACAGAAAAGTTCTGTACTGCTTTCCTTTTACTCCAGTAAAAAGTTACGGCTCCAGATAAAATCGTAAAAAACAGAGCAATAATTAACTGTAAAATCTCCGAAGGAATCCCGTTTGATTCTTCCGTAATAAATCGGTTAGCAACAATGATGGCGACTAAAAAACTCAGCAAAGGCAAACCGTATTGCATGAAAACAAGTTTGGTTTGGTTAACATCGCTTTGCTCCAGCATAACCCGATCACCGATACTTGCGCCAACCGTATTTTTAACATAAAGAATTCGCTGACCAGAACCATTCGGTTGACAAACGACTTTAGCTTGGCAACCCTTGCAGGCGTCCGAGCCCTCCATCTGAACGACGGCAAAATCATCTTTCAATTCGATGACTATTCCGAAATCGCCATCAGGCTCTATGATATTTTGCTGTTTAGGATTCATCAGCTTGTCCCAAAATAACAATTGCTTTGGTTGGACATTTTTCGGTCGGCAAAACTAATTCTTTGGTATAAACGTCGTGATCAACCCATGCCAGATTGTCTGTAACTTTAAAGCCCTGACCGTTGACCGCTCTTTCGCAAATCATACAACCGATGCAAGCCCGCTGGCAAACACTGCGTGCAACTTTGGGTGTATCGTGATTCTTGCACAGGACGAAAACGTGATGACTGATTGGGTGCAATTCGATAACGCCGCGCGGGCAGGCAGTCACGCAATTGCCGCAACCTGTGCATTTGGTGCGGTCAACAACCGGCAGATTCTGCTCGCTCATGTGAATCGCGTCAAAAGGACAAGCCGCCACGCAATCGCCATACCCAATACAGCCATAACTGCAAGCGCGTTCCCCGCCACCAACCAAACTAGCGGCAATGCAGGTCTTGATTCCTGAATATTCGGCTTTCTTTGATACGATTCCATCACCACCCTGACAGAAAACGACCGCAACGCGGCGCTCGCCGGTTTCGACATCGACGCCCAGAACTCGAGCAATTGCCTCCCTCGCCTCATCACTACAGACTGGGCAATTGTTGATCTGGGTTTTGCCGCTGACTAAATTCTCCGCAAAATTGGCGCAACCGGCGTACCCACAACTGCCGCAATTAGCATTCGGCAACAATTTAGTAATTTCAGAAATTCGCGGGTCTTCCTCTACGGCAAGTTTTTTATTGGCTAACGCAATGAGCACTGAGAACAGGAGTCCCAGCCCCCCCATGCTCAAAACTGCGTATAAGATCGATGTGTACATTTCCTACAACTCCCGTTAATTAAATCAAACCCGCAAATCCCATGAATGCCAGCGCTATACAACTGGCCGTGATCAGCGCAATCGGCGCGCCTTTAAAATAAGCCGGAACATCCGCCATTTCTAATTCCTCACGAACACCAGCCATGATAACCAGCGCAAGCGTAAATCCTGCGCCTGATCCGAATCCAAAAACGATACTTTCGATAAAATTGTACTCTTTGATAACTAAAAGCAACGCCAATCCGAGAATCGCGCAATTCGTTGTAATCAGCGGCAGAAAAATACCCAAAGCGTCATAAAGCGGCCGGCTGGTTTTCTTGATAAACATTTCGACTAATTGAACCAATCCGGCGATGACCAGAATGAATGCGCCGATCTCCAAAAATTGCAGATTCAACCCGATCAAAATGTACTGGTTGATAATCCACGCTACGGCGGCTGTTATCGTCATGACAAAAGTCGTCGCTATTCCCATACTGATGGCTGGAGAAAGTTTTTTCGAGACTCCAAGGAACGGACAAATGCCCAAAAATTGCACCAACACATAGTTGTTGATCAAAACCGATGAAATGATGATGATGATGAGTTCCATAAAACTCCCGGATATTATCTATTCAATAGTAAATAATTAATTAGCATTTCTAATCTGTCAATGTGCCGCTTTTTTCGTAATCTGCGCGTTAAGCCAGTTGACGGCTCCAATAATTAATCCGAGCATCAAAAATGCTCCGGGTGGAAGAATCATGACCGCCCAAGGTATAAAATTCTCAGGCATTATCTGAACCGAAAAAATCGTTCCGGCGCCAATCAATTCGCGGATTGAACCAAGAAATGTCAGTGTTAATGTAAAACCAATGCCCATACCAAGTGCGTCGATTGCTGAGCGTCCAACGGTGTTTTTCGACGCAAAAGCTTCGGCGCGTCCGAGAATAATACAGTTGACGACGATTAATGGAATGAACGGCCCCATCGCCTTGCTGATGTCCGGCAGAAATGCCGCCATCGTCCGATCGACGACCGTCACGAAAGTCGAAATGATAATGATGTAGGTCGCAATCCGAACCTCTTTTGGAATCAAATTGCGCATCAGCGAGATGATAGTGCTGGAAGAAATCAGTGTGAAAATCACAGCAATTCCCATTGAAAAACCATTGGTAGCCGAGTTTGTCATCGCCAGCGTCGGACAACAGCCCAACAACATTCGCAAAATTGGATTTTCGTCCCAGAGTCCCTTCGCAAATTCCTTCCAGAGAGTAAATTTTCGGGTTACCATATTATTTCACTCCGCTTTTTAAAAATATTTTCCGGCTCTTTGTTATGCTTACATTTAGCAGATCAACCACCGCCTTTGAGGAAACGGTAGCACCGGTGATAGCCTGAATTTCGCCCGGTTTTGTCGGTTTTTGACCTTTGACGTACGAAATTCCGCTCGCTACATTTAGTTTTTCGAATTGTTTGGTAAACCAATTTGGATTGGTTTTATTGGTCAGATCATTGACGATTTTCGTGCCGAGTCCAGGCGTTTCCGCCTGTTCGATGACCTTCATGGCTATAATTGTTTGCATGATTGGGTCCATCCCGACGAGAATCTTGATTGTGCTTTGGAAGCCCGCGCCCGATGCGACGAATGCTACACCGACAATATTGCTGTCCTTATCTTTGCCAATGAAAAATTCCTGATCATTCATAATTTTTGTTTCAGAGGAAACCGATCCGGGCAACACAAATTGCACAGATTTTTTCTGCTCTTCCTTCTGAAAATCGGCAATTCGCTTGGACGTGAATGAGTCAAAGTAAGCCAGAATACCGCCTGAGAACGCGGCAGTTATCGTTAAAACAACTGCTAAGTTAGTCGATTTTTTCATTGCTTGATTTCTCCAAAATATCGCGGACGGGTAAACCGGTTAATCAGCGGCGTCACGGAGTTCATAATCAGAATCGAGTACATCACGCCTTCCGGTAACCCCCCGAATTGACGAATCAATACTAGGATGATCCCAGCGCCAATACCGAATATCCATTTCCCTTTCGGCGTTATCGGCGATGTCACCATATCCGTCGCCATGAAAAATGCTCCAAGCATCAAACCGCCCGCAAACAGATGAAAAATCGGATCGGGAAAACTTACCGGATTAATGAGCCATAAAATTCCGCTGAAAATAACGACCGTTCCGAGATAACTAAGCGGAATGCGCCAATCTGCGATCCGAACCAATACAAGGAACAATCCGCCAATCAAGATTGCCAGCGCGCTTGTTTCGCCGATACAACCACCAACCGTTCCCATGAACAGATCGTAATAGGGTGTCAGTATTTTTGCGAATTTAAACGAGCCTAAAGGCGTCGCAGTCGAGATTGCATCGATCGTTCTCGGTATCGTCCAAGTCATCATTGGAATCGGGAAAGCCGCCTGAAGGAATGCCCGACCGATCAAAGCTGGATTGAAAATATTATAACCAAGACCGCCAAATATTTGCTTTCCAATAAAAATAGCAAAAACCGATCCGATCACGACCATGCTCAATGGCAAAGATGGCGGTAACGTCATCGCCAGGAGTAAGCCTGTCAAAACTGCGCTCCCGTCGGTTATCGTCATCTTTCGCTTGCGGGCAAGGTTGACAATTTCTTCGGTTATCGTAGCGGCCAAGATTGAAACCGCTATCGTGATTAAACTATGGAACCCAAAATTATAAACGCTGAAACCGACCGCAGGTAATAAAGCGGCGATGACGATCCGCATAATCATACGGACGTCGCCCGGCTTCTTGAAATGCGGCGAGGATGATAGGACAAACGGCCGTTTCTCCGACACTTTGGCGGTCGGTGCGGGCGTCGATTTTACTTCCGCATTCTTTCCGGATTCTTCAGCCCTGATGTTTTGTTTCTCTTCCATTCTAATCAATTCCCTTTATTTGACTCGTCTCAAATGATTAAATACGATGAATTAATTACTCATGACTTTTTCGGTAGTTTTTTGTTTCCTCTGAATTTCATTTACCTTCAATTTACCGAGCCGGATTCTCTGAACTAATGGGATATTTGAAGGACAAACGAATGCGCACGAACCGCATTCGATACAATTGACGATTCCAAATTTTTCGGCTTCGTCCCACTTGCAGTATTGTGTAAAACGCGCCAGGCGAGTTGGCATCAAATCCATTGGACAAACGCGAATGCACGCGCCACATTGAATACACGGATATTCTGTTTTTTCAACGATCGATTCTGAAGTCAGGCAGACGATTCCGCTCGTAGCCTTGATAACCGGAACAGTAAGTGTATGCTGTGCGACGCCCATCATCGGACCGCCCATCAGCACTTTTACCGCATCGTCAGTTAGACCGCCGCAGAAATCGATCAAATTCTGGAATGGCGTGCCGATTCGCGCGAGCACATTTTTCGGCTCGCGGACGCCTCTTCCGGTGACGGTTACGACACGTTCGATGACCGGTCGTTTTTTCATAACAGCATTCGCAACTGCAATCGCTGTTCCCACATTATTCACGACAACATGAACATCCATGGGTAAACCGCCAGCGGGAACATTTCTATCCAAAGCGGCTTTGATCAGCATCTTTTCCGCGCCCTGTGGATACTTAACTTTGAGCGGTTGAACTGTTATATTACCGAACGAAGCAATGGCGCTTGTCATTTTTTCGATCGCATTTTGTTTATTAGCTTCAATCCCGATGATGCCTCTTTCCGCCCCAAGCGCTTTCATCATCAACCGAACGCCAAGAATGACATCGTCCGTTTGTTCGAGCATCATCCGGTGATCGGCTGTCAGGAACGGTTCGCATTCGCAACCGTTGAGGACGAATGTATCGATCGTTTTACCTTTTGGCGGGCTGAGTTTGACATGAAGGGGAAACGCCGCTCCGCCCATCCCGACGATTCCGGCATTTTGTATGGCAGAAATTATGTCGTCTTTCGACAATTTTTCCCAGTCATCAACGGGTTCAGCCGCATCAATCCATTCATCTTTACCATCGCTCACAATCTGGATCATCAAACCCTGAGTGCCCAGTGGATGCGGAAAAGATTCTATAGATTTCACCTTTCCGGAAATCGTAGCGTGGATCAGGCTGGATACAAATCCGCCGGCTGTGCCAATGATTTGCCCGGTTTTAACTTCCATCCCTTTTTCGACGGCAGGCTTGCAAGGGGCACCCATGTGTTGTTGAACGGGAATGAACACTTCGCCCGGAAGCGGTAGTTTTTCAATGTTCTTACCTTCTGTAAACTCCTTAAATTCGGACGGGTGGATACCCTTCTTAAAAGTCCTCAAATTCATCTAAGCGCGACTCCTTTTATAACTTTCCAGTAATCAGAATCTCAAAAAGTCGGGCAAATTTAGAAGGTTTTTTAGAATTTTATCAGTACTATTTCGGATAAAACCGGCAATGTTTTCGCGTTCATTTGTATTTATTCGTGGTTTCTTCTCTATTCTGTAGTTCTCTGAAAACAAAAACGGGCAAGACCTTTTCCGATCCTACCCGTTTCAACAAATCATTTTTACTAAAACTTACAAACTCAATTCCTTTGTGATAACGGACAGGGCTGAGGCACGGCGGATTGCGGAGCGATTTTCTTTCACTTCTCGAAAATCTTCTGCAATACCGCCAAACTTCAAATTCATCGAATAGCTTTAGCCGTTGCCTCCAGCCAATGGTTAGGTCTTACTTGACAATTGTCAAGGGTCGCGAAAAAATGTACCAAAAGCGGTCGTGAAAAGTGTACCATTTTTTCCGGGTTTCAATCTGATCCATCGGGGTAGTCCTCCTTTCCCATCCCGAAAATTCGGGATAGCCAATAACTATTGCCTTTGATATTAACTACCACCGCATGATGTAACAACCGATCCAGAACTGCCGTTACGATGATGGGGTCGTGGAAGAGTTCGGTCCAATCCGCGAAGGCTTTATTGGAGGTGACGATCGTGCTGTTCTTCTCATAGCGATTAGCAATAAAGCGGAAAAACAGATGACACTCTTCCCGACTAATCGGGGTGTAACCGACCTCATCGACGATAACCAAAGCGGCCTTATTATAACTGCGTCCTTTGCCCTGACGAACCGAGTCTTGATCTTTCTTCAGTTTGCGGATCAAAGATTCCATGGTGGTAAAATAGATACTGATTCCAGCCTGACAGGCTTTAACCGCCAGAGCCACCGCCAGATGCGTTTTACCGACGCCGGGAGGTCCCAGAAAGATCACATTCTGATGGTGTTGGATAAAGGTCAAATCGAACAAGGCCTTAATTTGCCGCTGATCCAGATTCGGTTGGAAGGTAAACTCATATTCGTCAATGGTTTTAACAAAGGGTAAACCGGAGATGCGCAAATTAGCCTCGATGCGGCGCTGTTCCTTCTGACAAACCTCCTCTTCTAAGAGAACATCTAAAAACGACAAATAACTCCAGGTCTTCTGTTGCGCCGTTTCTAACATGACGGGTAATAGCGCGTTGATCCGCGCTAAACGCAAGCGGTTCAAGTTGGCATTGACTCTTTCCAGCAGGATTCCGTCACTCATAACGTAACCTCCTGATAGAGTCGGTCATAGGTCGCGATCGGACGGATTTGAACTTCGATGTCATATTTCCCTAGCGTCGGGCTAATTGTCTGCTGAGCGCGTCCTTTAACGTGCGGATGGGCGCCATATTTGAGTTTGTTCATCTGCCAGTCCTGACGCAAGGCTTCATAAAAACGCTGATCCTGAATCAAATGACCTTTATCGTCCGGGATGATGTAAGTGACCACTAAGCACTCATTATCAAATACTCGCAGGATCTTCTCCTTGACCCACAGAATAATTTGATGACCAACCAAGCGATGCGGAACCACATAGCGATTACCTTCAAAACAAACCGTACAATCCTTATGAACTTTACGAAAGACTTTATAACTGGTGTCCAGAGTTTGCTGGGGAAGTGGTCTCAAAAAGGAGCGCTCGCGTTCAAAACGGACCTCAACCCGTTCATGGGTGGTACCATGTATCCGCCGGGCTTTTTGGGCCAGCCAATCCGACAAATCATGATTACTCGTCTCAAGATTGATGAAACTATAGCCACGCCAAAATCCTTCTCGGATAAAGTCCATCGGTCGCTCGATCTTGCCTTTGACCCACGGTGAATATGCCGGCGCCACAACCGGCTTAAAGCCGTAATGAAGCGCCAACCTGGTCAATTCCGGATTGAACACCAACTTGTTATCTGTCAGCCCCCGATACACATTCCGCATCCGGTCATAGATAATTTCTTCAGGGACTCCACCCAAAAATGCAAATGCACGAATGTGACAATCCAGAAAAGTGACTAAATCACAACGCTCAACCAATTCAGCATAAATGGATCGGGAGTAACCCAGGATCATCGCAAACAGATAATATTTACGAACATTACCCAAAATATCTATCACCTGAAACTCACCAAAATCTACCTGCGCCTGGTGACCCGGCTCTGTCTCAAAACGAATGTAGGCAATCCGCTGAAATTCAGCTTTCATCTGCGCCACCTTGCGCTTTACAATCTCGTAACTCCCGTTAAATCCCAACCGGCAGAGCCGATCATAAATCAGCGTCGCCCGATAGAAATGATCGTTCTCTATCCAAGCCCTGATCTGATCCTTATAGGAATCCAACTTACTCCCTCGCGGGCCATACCGCGGCCCTTCTCGGACACTATACCCTTCTGACAAATACTTCCTCACGGTACTCCGGTGAACTCCCATTCTCCGGGCTATCTCACGATTCGATAAACCTTGTCGCTTTAAAACAAGTATGTCCAAAATTTCCTCCATCTGCTTCATTATACCCTCTGATTGTTATGTCAGCCAATTTCACCATAGCTTACCACTCTTCAGAGGATACTACTAATTTTCTAAATCGCCTTTCTACGAAATTTTGGTACACTTTTTCGCGACCATTTTTGGTACAATTTACTACGACCATTTACATCCGCTGGGTATGGCGATCGAACGGCGTTTCTTTGCGGGCCGGCAATATTCATTCGGTGACGGCCTGATGCTCACCAACGGCCGGATTTTTGGTTTGTTTAATGGTTTTATGATCTGGGATTTAATCACTCACAATGCCGAACAGGATAAATACGAATTTTCCCGACTGCTTTTAAGCTCCTTAGGTTCATTTACCGGAACAGTCCTGATGGACCGCTATATCCGGAATCTGGATTTCACGACTGGTCAGGCGATTCTGATGGCGACCGGAGAATTTGCCGGGGTGTTGTTTGGCATGGGAACCGGGGTGATACTTGAAATTGATAATGGCCGGGTCATGGGTTTACTGGCGTTAGGCGGCGGCTGGGGCGGACTGCTCCTGACCCGCAAAATACTTGAAGTTCCCTCAGAAAACCAGGCGATTCGTCCGGATGATATCAATATCTCGCTGGCACCGGTTTTCTTCTCTGTCAAACATAAATTATTGCCCGGAATAAGCCTGAATATTCAGTTTTGAGGTAAATCGTAAAACAGCCTTTCCAGGCTGTTCATATTTGACAGGCAGGAATGCCTGTCTTACGAAGTTTTGCATTGTAGGGCGATTTGATAAATCGCCCGGTCGAATTACCAATTCGACCTATAAAAATCTATTCTGGATTCTTTTTTACGTAACCGGGACTGAAAGTTTTCTGCTTTTTATCCGGCGTTCGGGCGGTATAATTGTTCGAGGTTGCAATGTAATTGTAACAAAGATGGAACCGGATTAATAAAACCTCCCGAAGGTTCGCCTGGATTATCAGTTTCGATTTTCTTTTCAAACCTTCGGGAGGTTTGTCAATATATCAATTCAGATCAGTTACACTGCTAACCTGTTTGAATTTAACTCCCTCAAACTGCTTAAAGTGCTCTTTCCCACACTGAATCTTCTGTTCTTCACTGGGTCGGAGTTCTTCATCTTTTGATTTGGTTTCGGCAACGAAATAAATCTTCTTCTCACCTTTTTTCACGATAGCCCAATCTGGATTATAAGTTCCGATAGGCGTTTTAATCTTAAACCAGTATGGGAGTTTAAAATAAAATTCAATCTGCTCACTGCTCTCACAGTCTTTGGCAAATTGGTTTTCTACCTTACTATCAAGCGGAATGTAGTCTTCATAGATTGTCTTTGAACTATCCTTCACTGCATGGGTAAAATTGTCAATGTAAATTTCAAAGTCTCTATCGTCAAACAAGGTCATCTCGTAAATCTTGTTTCCGATTTTCTCATATTTAATTCCATCAATCATCAACTGATGCAATACCTTTTGAATTATTGAAACCGCGTTGTCCATAAACATCTGCGGATTTATAAATAAGTCGTTCAATCTATGTGATCTTTTTAGTATTTCGAATATAGTACTTCTCGTCAGTTCGGTCTTACTTTGTATGTAAGCCAGCATATCGGGAATCTCAAAAGCAAATCCGTATTCGCCATTTGAACTATCGCTCACTAATTTTCCGTCAACACCTTCATTACTAATCAAGATTTCTTTTTTAATTGATCTGATAGCTGGCTTTTTTGTTTCTTCCATCTTATTCACGGCATCTGCCGCAAGCGTGATAAGTTTCTCTGTATCGTAATTGACGCTGTATTTTGTCTGATACCTTATTTTCTCCCAAATCTGCAGGAATTTTGGATCGGCTTCAAATCCCTTTCGGTAATTGACTTTTTTCTTATCATATTTATTTTTTGTTCGGCCGGTAAAATCAACTCCGCAATCTTCCTGAATTTCTTTTTGCAATGCTTTAGCAAAATCTTCGTAGCGTTCATTCGCAACGACGGTAAGTTTATTAATATTGCGGTCGAAAATTCTTTCTCCGTCCTGATTGACCGATAAGCGTAGTCCTCTGCCGATTTCCTGTCGTTTTTTCAATTCCGATTTAGTTTCGTTCAAGGTGCAAATCTGAAATACATTCGGATTATCCCAGCCTTCCCGCAATGCCGAATGACTGAATATGAAACGAAGCGGTACATTGCTATCCAGTAACTTCTCTTTGTCCTGCATGATGAGTTTATAAGTGTCGTCATCTGCCTGAGATTCACCTTCGGTGTCTTTCATTCGGCCTTTACTATCTTGCGAGAAATAACCGTTATGTATATCGGTAATCGGATAAGGAATTAATCCCTGGTAAACCGGTTTGGATATTTCCTTCTGGTAAATTTCCTCAAACCATTGCGCAAATTTTCCTTTAACTGGAACACCGTTAGGATCATATTCGCGATAATTTTTCACCCGGTCAATAAAGAAAAGCGAAAGGACTTTTATTCCTTTGTCCCTGTATATTTTTTCTTTTTTCAAATGCTCTTCAATAGTTTTGCTCATCATAAAACGCATGACTTCATCGTTCATTCCACCCTGCGTTTCGCCTTTTCTCAAAACAATCCCATTGCTTAGTTCTATCTGCTCGTTGCCATAGTCGATTTCATATATTTTAAGTCCGTTGTATCTTTCATTACCATTAGATAATGAAAACAAATCTGGATTCTTTATGCTTGCCATGACCGATTTTCGGTCTATACCATTTTTTGTCAAAACATCTAATTTTATTTTTGCCTTGATTACATTTCCGATCCGGGTGACATTTTCCAACTGAAGAAATGGCGAATTAAAATCATTTTCAGTAATCACTGAATCAACTTCGATCTGTTTCACAAAACCCAGATCGTAGGCTTTTACCGGATTGAGCGAATATACCAGATTGTATGGATTAGTATGCGTCGCCGAATAGCGCAGAGTACAAAGCGGATTGAGATTCGCGACGGCTTTTTTCCGGATTTCCGTCTCCATATTCTGCGGTTCATCTAAGATCACAATCGGCCGGCAACTTTGGATAAATTCGATCGGTTTCTTCCCGGTGAGTTTATCGTTTGGCTTATTGATTATATTTTCATCTTTGGCAAATGAATCGATATTGATAACCAATACCTGAATTGTATTTGACGAAGCGAAACCTCTCAGATTGGATACTTTCTTGCTGTCATAGACATTTGCAGTGACCGGGACCTTATCATAAAGGTTTTGAAAATGCTCTTCTGTAATTTCAAGATTTTTTAAAACGCCTTCACGGATGGCAATCGAAGGAACGACGATGACAAATTTACTGAAACCATAGAGTTTGTTCAGTTCATAAATGGTACGGAGATAGACATAGGTCTTTCCCGTGCCGGTCTCCATTTCAACCGAAAAATTCCATCCGTTATTTTGGATTTCATCCGCACTGAGCAACTTTAGTTCGTTTCTTTTCTGTATATTTTGAATATTCTCACTTAACTGGTCGAGGTCAGAAAAATCAATCTTGTTGCCAACTCCATTTTCAGTAAGCATAGAGCCTGACTGACTAATCGCAAACTCAAAGTCGCCACTACTCAACGACTGTCCTTCAAAAATATCAGTGATGGCTTTGATCGCCTCTACCTGAAATTCCTGCTTACTGTCAAAGTGGAGTTTCATCAGTAATTATTTTCTTCGAATTACTGCAATGAATAGTTCTTTATCAATGTCATCAATAAAATCAATTTCAGGATAAAAATCAAGTGCTCTTGGAATACCACTTCCAATTCCGATATAAGGGAGTAAATATCTCGCATTAGAGAACAAAATCGGATTTCGCACAATAGACGTTCCCAATTTAATTTTTTCAATTGTTAGAGTATTTGGCAGTTTACCGGGGCTGATTATTTCAATACGATTATCAAAGATAAATACTTTAATCGTTGATTTAATGAAATAATCGCGGTGAATCAAAGCATTTACAATTAATTCTTCAAACACTTCTTGCGGAATTTCCAACTTACCTAAACTATTGAATGATTCTTTTACCTGAATCTTCCGAAGATTTCGACGAATGAAATCCATTGTCTTTTCATATAATTCTGACAAGTTTCCTTCAAATGGTGGCTCATTGTCTCTGTATTCTCTTCCTGCAACATCATTGCCAACAAATGCAACGCAATGAATGGAAAAAACAGGTTTGAATATCTGTGGTTTTTGACCAAATAATAATAAACCGGCAAGAGTAAGTTTTTCATCTCTTGCAAAACCCATGTTGTTTAGAATCTGTGGAAGCGATTGACCTATTTCATCAAAACTTTTTCCAGTCTTTCTTTTAACAAATTCTTTAAAGAATTCAATGTCTATATCGTTATTGGTAGTGTTAGTAACAGGTTCTTCATCAGCCGCAAGATTTCCACTGCTTTGAAGCATTCTACGTAATTCATCATTAGAAATTACTTTTCTTTTATCTGACCCGTTTTTAACATACACAATTCCATTTCGATCCTTATATGGTTTACTTATACCCTCTTCAATATATACAACAACAATATTCTGATTATTTTCGGTCACTGTTTCAGTCTTTATATTAATAGGAGGGAAAACTTTTTGAGTCGCAGTTATAACCAGATCCCTGTTCGTGGTTCCAATTTCTTCAAAAGATAATCCATTGAGATGACCTGTCTTATCATTAATACCTACAATAATAATGCCTCCATCTGTGTTTGAAAAGGCAACCATCTCTTTCGCAAGATCATCAAGATGGGGAAGTCTTTCTTTAAATTGAACGGTGCTGTTTTCACCTTTTGAAATGATATCTAAGAGCTCTATTGGTTCCATAATTCATAAATCCTTTTACGTTTTTCGAATGCTTCATCTCCGCCTTCCATTATTGTTACGATATTTTTGCGGATATTAATATCATCAATACTTCCTAAAATTGCAGAAATTTTATTATTTTCATAATGACAACTAATAATCTGCTCGCTGTCGCCAAGTACCGGAATATTTGGATTGTGGGTAGCAAAGATGAATTGAGTTTTTGTTTTCAAATCACGCAGTACTTTTATTACATCATCATAAATAGTCTGGTTATCCAAATCATCTTCCGGCTGATCAATAATTATGATGTCATTTTCCTTTAAAGATAAAAGAAAAATGATTAGTGCTGATGCTCGCTGACCAAGAGAATGTTCATCGAGAGGTTTATCTTTGTAAAAAATTTCAAAATAATCCGGTACACGGTATGTTAAAAAGGTTCCGATATTTTCATTAAAGCGAGTTTTGAATGTGTTGAATTGACTGCCTCCCGACAGAATGTCGCTCACTTTAGTTGCAGTCGTAATTTCATTTAAGTCGCGGAATATTTCAATCAGATCTGAATACTCATCCACCAATGTCTGAATGTTCTGTTCTCGGATTCCAGTCCCCCTGATACTATCTTTCAAAAACTCCTTAAACTTTATTTTGTCCCCCTTAAACTTCATTACGATCTTAATTGAAGATTGATCAGCATTTATTTTTTCAATTTCTTCATTAACAAGATTGAACTCATCATTCCATAAATTTTGTAATTGGGTTAGGGAAACAATTAACTGTTTTTGAAGTTGAGATGTCTTGCCTTTTATTTTTTCCAATTCCGTTAATTTGAATTTAGTATTCTCCAACTCTTTCGTGAATTTGACATAATCATCTGCCTGAATGTTAGGAAGGTTTATGTCTCTTTTAATTCTAGAAAACTCTTCTTTCAAGTCTTCATACTTGCTGAGGAACTGTTTTTCAATAATAGAAAGGTTTGCATTCTCTTTATTCATCTGAGAAAGCAAATGTGGTAATTGATTGAACAGTTTTGTAAAGTTTTCAAATGAATGGTATGCTTTTTCTATGAGGTCGGCATTCTCCTTTGACTGATATCCCAAATATGATTTGAAGTTATCGCGATAATTGGAAATAAATTCTTCCAGATTAGTGATTAATTCCTGTTCAAACTCTTTCAAGTTCTTGAAACGGTTTGCATCTTTATCAAATTCAATCTGTCTGTTCAATTTCTCATCAATTTTTTGTTCGGTAAATACTTTAAGGTTGTATTCTAATGATGCCTTTTTAGCTTCGACATCTGGTTTTTGAGCAAGGGATTTGTTATGCCGTGAAATGTCGTTTAAGATATTTAGAACTTCCGCATTTTTTTCTTCTATTCGTTGTCTGTGAACTTTTATTTTCTCGCCAATCAGTTGATTAATTAAATTCTCAATACTATTTGAACCTTTAATATTCGAAAGATCTTTCTGGCCAAAATAAAGAGGTTTCTTTAGAATGCCTGGGGTTATCTTCAGGCTGGGATTGAGAATTCCATTTTCATAAATATTGGTTCGATCACCATATATTTTCTCTGCAATAATAAGATTTCCCCGATGGTCAATTATTTCTAGCCTTGTCTTACCACCACTGCCAAGAAAAATAGTAATAAGATTATTTTTATATTTTTTATCTTCATCAAATAATGTTTCAGGAAGGGATATGTCTAATGCATATCGAATTGTTTCCAATATTGTAGATTTGCCACTGCCACGAATCCCTATAAAATTATTCATACCAGGACTAAGGGGTATTTCTTTAAGGTCTTGTTTACTACTAGTAAATGAAATTGATTTTATATATGCTTGGGTGAGGGAGGGAATATTTTTATTTACTCTGTATCTAAAGTCCATTAGAGAATATTTTATCGCATCAAAATTGAAAGCCCCTATTTTGATAAATGTACTGTCGCCTTTACCTATTTCTTCTATCGATTTTGCATCCGATCCTTCAACGAATGCAGGAAGTTGATTTTTAAACCATGTATTTAGATTCGCAATTTTATTATGAGTACGAACCTTTTGAAAACCCAGAACGGCTTTACGAAAGAGCGGATTTTCTGCAAACTCAGTGATTCTTCCGCCCTCTAATACCTCTAAAAATCCACATTTTTGCTCAATGTGAGCCATTATGATGAAATAATTTTTCTCGAATTTATTAAGCAACTCAATTGTTTGGATTAAACTGTGATTTGATCTACCGTTTCTATTTTCATAGTTTGTTTTCCCCGAAAAAGTCGAGGTTAGAAACTGGTTAATTAGATCGTTTCCACTTTCAAACCATTGTTCAGGATCAAATATTATAAGAGTATGAATACCATTTGAACCATCATTAACAGAAAGTTCTACTGCCGGTAAGATATAAATCTCTTCCTTGCGTGCTTTTTTTGAAAGTGCTTTATATTCTGATAGTGCAAATTTGTTGTGGTTAGTGATTGCAGCAACAGAAATTTTCTCTTCCTTCAGTTTATTAATGTACAAATTAATAAAATCGTTTTCAAAACCTGAATATTGGAATTCTCTGTCCTCTTTAGTATGCAGGTGAAAATCTGCCCTAAGCCAGGTTGCTCCATTTTCAAAAATATTTTTCATCATTTTCTCTTCCATATTTATATCGTCCTAAAATCAATTTCATTATCGCACATTTGCAAGACCGTATTGGTTTTCAACTGGTCGTTGCCGGTGAAAAGTTTGTCCAGCGTAATGACTTTTTTCGGTTTGGCTGAAATGATGGCGTCAACGAGTTTCTGATCCATTTTTTCTAATGCAATGACGAGTTCGCCATCATTCACCGCATAATACTTGTCTTTCGTTTCTATTTTGTTTGTCAGCAGATAACCGGCTTTGAGGATCAACTCATATAGCATATTTTCCGTTTCACTGCCTTCCTTTACCGGATTCGTAAAAGCGTCTAACTGATTCTCTAAATTTTCTTCCGTGACTTCAGCGCCTCGCCAGATCTTGAAATTGGATGATGAGA
>PEYN01000102.1 GCA_002774355.1 Candidatus Marinimicrobia bacterium CG08_land_8_20_14_0_20_45_22
ATCCGCCGATGATGTTGTTCGGGACTAAGAATTTTTGGAAAAACGGGGTGTAGCGCCGCAGAATCGTTCCGACGACCAGAAAGGCGCTCAGATAAGTAAAATCCAGCACCAGATCTTTCAGACTCAAAGACAAATCCCACGCGTTCATATTGTCTCCTCCCTTCGGTTGTTAAAGATACAGAGAGCCAAACCGACGGAAAATTATCGAGCGTTTCTCAGACATTCAAGAAGTTTAAAGGCGTCATGCGTCAAACCGGAACATTTCCGGCATCACACCACTTCAAAATCAGCCGGTCGTTTCCTTTCTCTGTGGGATTCGATAAGTTATGCCGGTTTTTTGGGGTTCTCAAGCCGTTGGTCAAGTCGATATTATCCGCCAAGGCGGATAAGGTTGGAGCCAAGTCGTCTCGTCTTACTCTCCGTCACCCGTACTGATCACTAGCCAATCGTCACTTTGGAACGCGGCAGAGTGAATAATAAGAATTGGTTTGGGCATTGTAATATCTCTCGACGATGATCGAGTCCTTAAAATACATATCGTAGTACTGGCGCATGATTTTAGAATCGGAGGCGGTGCGGTCGGTTCTCCGAATGACGGTAATCGACTCTGTATTGATGCTGGTATTTTTCCCAACATCGAAGCGAGCATATTCATCGGTATCGCGCCATGCTTTCGTCCAGTTCGAATACCTTGCGGCAATACCGACGCCGTAACGCCATTTTTTGGATTCCGGCGTGTTCTGAATCCAGTCAGGCGGCGGCCCCCAATTAACGTCGTCCGAAGTCACGTTTTTTTTCGTTTTGGGAGAAGCGATCAGTACAAAATACCCATCCGTTGTAATCGACGAATCGACGATTGAATAATCATTCCGAATTTCTTTAAGAATATCCTCTTCGTAAATCAGTTGAAAGATAGGATTTATTAAAGACATCCGGCCGTCGTTGATCTCTTCGATATAAAACTTTAAATGGATGGATTTTTGTTTCGCCAGTGTGTTCAGCGCAACGTCGATAGCTTTCCTTTTCGCCGAATTCATATTCTGGTATTTGCCGCAGTAACCGACCGCGTACATGACGCCCGCGGGAGCATCCGGTAATTCTTTAAACCACGACGGAATGACGGTTTGAGATGACAATTCCGTCATAAAAGCGAGCAAAAGAAGTGCGCTGATTCGAATCTTTGTTCTCATAGAAGACAAAAACGACCAGTCCGGCGATTGCCGGACTGGTCGAATGTATACTTATTTCCCGACGTTTTCCAGTTTCTGGACTTCTTTTTCGAGATCTTCAAAGCTCAGATTGGCTTTTGCTTCATTATAAAGCGATTTTTGCTTACGGGCTTCGTTGAGAGTTTGCTGAACGAGACTGTTTAGGTTATACTCGGCAAGGGAATAGGCATGATAGATACTACCCTCCTGCTTCATTTCTCTTTTCACAATTTTGCATCCTGTCAAAACGGTATTCGCAACCTGTTTGCTAACGGATGAAGTAAATTCCAATGCCTCGGCGTCGGCTCCGATGCCGCTTTCCTGCATGAAATTCTTCAGCATGTTCGAGACTTTAACTTCCAGCGTTCTGGAAATGGCATCGCGAGCACGAGCGTCGGCGGCTTCTTTCGCCAATCCCATGCTTTGTTTGGCCGCGTCGCCCGCTTCATAATAGGCGTCTTCAGCCTGCGGCGGATTCAGATACCATTCCGGA
>PEYN01000103.1 GCA_002774355.1 Candidatus Marinimicrobia bacterium CG08_land_8_20_14_0_20_45_22
CCCGGTGGATTAATGCACTCCATAGCCAGTATCACATGTTAGGTGTGAGCAGATAACGCAGATGGGAAACAGTCTTGAACTATGATTAAAATGATTAATTGAAAACTATGATTACGAGAGTGTGGATATTAAAATCATAGTCAATCCTATCATCAGAAAAATCATAGTTAATATTTGTGTTTATTCGTGGTTAAGATTCCTCGATATATCGAAACCTGGTTTTGTCTGACTTCAACTTGGGTAGTGCGCTCGCCGGGAATCGAACCCGGATAACCAGCTCCGGAGGCTGGCGCCTTATCCGTTAGACCACGAGCGCAAAAAGCGACTAAATATAAATCATCGCAGGGAATATCCCAAAAGGTGAATCTTCATTTCAAATTTCGGTTTGTCTCTTGTTTCAATTCGATTAAATTCTACCGGTTTTATTGAAAAGGGAGAAATCGAATATGAAGCGAAGAGAATTCTTTGAAACGGTCGGATTGGCGGCGGTTGGAACGAGCGTTCTGGCAGGTCTGCCGTCCATTTCATTCGGCAATACGAAACTCAAGACGGGGAGAGGCATGAAACTTAGTTACGAAATCAAGCGAATCAACCTGACGCATACGTGGACAATTTCGCGTAATTCCAGCGATTATAAGGACAATGTTTTCGTCTATTTAGAAAAAGACGGAATTACCGGCATCGGCGAGGCCGGTCCGAATATCCGTTACGACGAGACGCCGGAATCCACTGTCGCAACGATTGAAAAAGCGATTCCGCTCTTCGCAAATGCCGATCCGTTCGAGTACGTTCAACTCGGATATGACATCAAAGAATTGGTTCCGGGACAAACCGCCGCCAAAGCCGCGCTCGATATTGCACTGATGGACTGGGTAGGGAAGGCGCTGAATGTTCCGCTGTATCGGCTCTGGGGGCTCGATCCGACAAAATCGCCATACACGTCTTTTACGATAGGCATCGACACGATCGAAGTCGTCAAACAAAAAACACGGGAAGCCGCACCGTATAAAATTCTCAAGGTTAAAGTCGGAAAAGAGGGCGACGAAGAACTCATCAAGGCTGTTCGTTCCGTTACAAATACGACCATCCGTGTTGACGCCAACGAAGGATGGACGGACAAAGAAGTTGCGATCAAGAAAATCGAGTGGTTGGTGAAAAACGGCGTTGAATTCATCGAACAACCGTTGCCGGCGAAAATGATGGAAGAGACGCGCTGGTTGCGCGATAGAGTCGAAGTTCCGATTATTGCCGACGAAGCGGTGAAGACCACGTCTGACATTCCCCAACTCGCGGAAGCTTATGACGGCATCAATATCAAGATCATGAAAGCGGGCGGCTTGCAGGAAGCGCTCAGAATGATATGGCTCGCAAAATCCTTAAATATGAAAATCATGATCGGTTGCATGATCGAGTCGTCTGTCGGAATTTCCGCGGCGGCTCAACTCTGCTCGCTGATCGATTACGCCGATCTGGACGGCAACCTGCTGATTTCCAACGATCCTTTCAAAGGAACCGACGTTGTTGACGGAAAAATTGTGCTCAACGATCGTCCGGGACACGGAGCCATCGTCAGATAAAGAATCGTCCGGGAATACCTATCAGACAGTCAAAGCGTCGTCAAATGACGAATATTTCCGAATTTCATCAATCGCTGATGAATTGGTTCGATGCGAATAAACGCGATCTTCCGTGGAGAAGGACGCGCGATCCGTACCGGATTTGGGTTTCCGAAGCGATGCTTCAACAGACGCAGGTCAATTCGGTCATTCCGTATTACGAACGGTTTCTGGAAACTTTTCCGAACATTTCATCACTTGCCGCATCGTCGCTAGAATCCGTTTTGAAACTGTGGGAGGGACTCGGCTATTATGGTCGGGCGCGGAATCTGCATCGCGCGGCTCGAATTGTCGCCGAACAATTTCAGTGCGAAATTCCTCATCAATACGATGCGTTTCGGAAATTGCCCGGCGTCGGAGATTATATCGCCGCCGCAGTGACGAGCATTGCTTATCAATTTCCGGTTCCGGTTATTGATGGAAATGTGAAGCGCGTTCTGTCCCGTTTGTTTGAATTGGTTCAACCGGTGAACGATGCACGGACAAAGAAAGTATTTCAAGATGCGGCGCTTATAATCTTTGATGCGAGTCAGCCCGGCAAATTCAACGAATCGATGATGGAACTCGGTGCATTGATCTGTCGTCCGAATCAGCCGGACTGCGTTCACTGTCCGGTTTCCGAACATTGTCAGGCGCATCTCGATGAAAAGGCGGACGAATTCCCCAAGAAAACGCACAAACCGGCGATCCCGGAATATCACGTTGTCGTTGGTGTCATTTATCGTGATGACAAAGTTTTGATCACCTTACGTAAACCCGAAGGATTGCTTGGCGGTTTGTGGGAATTTCCCGGCGGAAAAGTGCAGGCAGGAGAGACGAAAGAAAATGCCTGTTTGCGTGAAGTCCGCGAAGAAACCGGACTGACTGTCGATGTTATTTCATTTTTCAAAACGGTCAAACATGCGTACACACATTTTAAAATTTCGATGGACGTTTTTCTCTGTCGTTATACTTCAGGTAATATCCAGTTGAACTCCGCCGTGGATTTCAGATGGGTCCGAATTTCGGAACTTGACGATTTTCCCTTTCCCGGTTCGAATCATAAGTTCATGCACGATCTACCGGCTCAATTAGATAATTGTCTGTAAAATCAAAAAGCCGACTTGCGTCGGCTTCCTGATTGAGGTTTTTTGGATTGGATTATTTCACGTTGATTTCGACTCGTTTTGCGAGTGATTCTTTCAACTTTGGAATTGTGACGATGAGAACGCCGTGCTTGAATTCCGCTGAGATATGCTCCTGATCGGCTGAATCGGGAAGTCTGAACGATCTCTCGAATTTGCCGAACATGCGTTCGTTGAGACGATAATTTTTCTCATTGATCTTTTTCTCCTGAGTCTTTTCTCCGGAAATGCTCAACATGTTTTCATGTACGTTGACTTTGACGTCTTCTTTTTTCGATCCGGGTAACTCGGCAGTCAGGACGAATTCCTTCTCATTTTCCTCGATGTCAACCGCAGGCGAGACGGCAGTGAGACCTGTTTCCTCAGCGCCGGTGTTGAAAAATGTGTCAAACATCTTGTCGAATTCATTCCGAAAATTCACCAAAGAACCTCTGGGTGTCCATTTTACGATTGCCATGATACTACCTCCTAATTTTACTGGTTATTTCACGTTTATTTCGATCTGTTTCGGCAGGGCGGCATCTTTTTTTGGAATCACGATATTCAAGATTCCGTCTTTGAAATCTGCTTGAATTGCCGATTGGTCTGTTCGTTCGGGAAGTCGGAATGTTCTTTGGAATGTCCCGTAAATTCGTTCCGAACGATGGATGTTTTTCTCATCGATTTCCTTTTCGTGCTTTTTCTCGCCGGAAACCGATAGAACGTTGTCCTCGACCTGAATGCGAACATCTTCTTTCTTCACGCCGGGTAATTCAACGGCAATATGGAAATCTTTTTCCAATTCCACGACGTCAACATTCGGCGTCATCGAGCAGAAAGAAGCGTCGGAATTCGCATAGAGAGTTTTCAAGAAACTGTCGAAATCATCTTCGACATTCAGCAAGTTTTGTCTGGGAATCCATTTAGTTATTGTCATGGTTTTATCTCCTTTTTTTGTTGATTCATTTTTCAAAAACCGATTATGATTTAAACAACCGCTGTGCCGGATCGGTTGGAAATTCAACTTGACAGACACGAATGAAAAGAAGTCAGGGCATTTAGGTCACATTGACAGTCTTCAGCGATTTTGGCAAAAAACACGAAAACTTTACCGGCGATTCTGTCCGTTTAATTCCTTTATATTCGTTAAAAGCGCGGGGGAATCTTGACAATCTATGCCATGTTCGGTAAATTCACCACCGGTTTAATTGAAAGTCGTTCAGTGGATAAAGTAACATTAAAGAATATGGTGTTTTATGGTTATCACGGCGTTGCCGAGCAGGAAAAAATACTCGGCGGCAAGTTTGAGGTCGATCTCGAATTAGAATTCGATATGACTACCGCCATGCGAACAGATCGTCTGAAAGATACGATCAACTATGAAGAACTTTACCGTATTGTTGCCGAAGTTGTAACCAAATCCAAGTGTTTGCTGATCGAAACGCTGTCCGGGAATATTCTTCAGGCGGTGTTTCAGCATTTTCATCCCGAATCAGCTTGCATTCGGGTGAGAAAACCGAATGCGCCGATCAAAGGCGTTCTCGATAATGTAGAAGTGGAAATACGCCGCACACGCAAAGAAATGGCGGCGGCGGCTTGAAATATCAACCTGTATTTCTCAGCCTCGGCTCCAACATCGGCGATCGTCGGGCAAACCTCCAATCTGCGCTCAAACGAATTGATGAATCGCCGTCAATGTCCGTCCGGC
>PEYN01000104.1 GCA_002774355.1 Candidatus Marinimicrobia bacterium CG08_land_8_20_14_0_20_45_22
TGTCGAAGTGTTTTCGCTCGGTTTTCCGCCGCGCCTGATCGGTAAAAAGGTCGGCGACACCGACTATTGTATCTCCGCCGTTCCGCTGGGCGGATATGTGAAAGTCACCGGCGTGGTTGACGAGAGCATGGATATTGAAGGTGCAAAGAGTGCCGAGTCGTGGTCGTACGGATCGAAGAAGACATGGCAAAAGTTGCTTTTTATTGTCGGGGGTGTGCTGTTTAACATGCTTCTCGCTTTTATTATTTTTTCCATCTTAACAGCGAGTTCTGGTGTTTTCGATCCCAGTCCGGAGGCAATCGTCGAGACCATCATTCCGAATTTCCCGGCGGATTCGGTTGGAATTCAGAGCGGCGATAAAATCGTTTCAATCAATGGAATAAAAGTTACCGCATGGAAGGATATGACCGATCTCATTTATGCGCATCCGAACAGCGTTATCCAAATAGCATGGGAAAGAAGCGGTGTCGTTCATCAAAAATCTCTGAAGACGATTTCCAATAAAGTTCTGAAAGGGAGCCGCTTCGTCGATGTCGGTATGATCGGCATCAGCCCGAAATTTACACATAGGAATGCCAGCGTTTGGGAATCGATTACATCTGGAGCAAACAATACCTGGTACTGGCTGAAAATCACCGTTGTCTCGCTAAAAATGGTCGCAACAGGTGAAGAGTCGATCCGAAATCTCGGCGGACCGATTTTCATCGCAAAATTAGCCGGGCAGTCAGCTAAATCAGGACTCGGTTCGCTGTTTGGACTGATGGCGATCATCAGTGTAAACCTTGCGCTGATCAATATTCTGCCCATCCCGGCGCTCGATGGCGGGCATTTGGTCGTGATATTAATAGAAGCTGTCATTCGAAAACCTTTGTCGATCAATGCGAAATTGCGGATTCAGCAAGTTGGATTGGCACTTATTTTAATGCTGACGGCACTCGTTTTTTATAATGACATTACACGTCTGTTTTAATTCATCGGAAATAATAGTTCGCTAAGCCGATTCTTTTGGGTGTATAAAAACCCAGAAGAAATAAATTTACTTTTTAGGT
>PEYN01000105.1 GCA_002774355.1 Candidatus Marinimicrobia bacterium CG08_land_8_20_14_0_20_45_22
CAATCGCCGCCACTTTTAGATGTCCAGCCCAGCACCAGACTGTTCTGTCCCTGGAAATAATGTTCCGTACTGACGGGAAATTTCTCGCCGACCCGCGCCAGCATACTGGGTGAGGTTACATAGCCCCAACTGGGATCGTAGGAATCATTCGAGGGACTGTCATCAAAAAAAATAAAGTCATCAGCCATAAGAGAAACCGACAACACACTAATTAGCATTATTGTAAAACGGCAGAGTTGCTTCATAACCGCTCCTCTTTGTTATTTTTTAATTTTTTCCAATCAATCTCTCGCATACGTTTTTGTTTACAGAGTCACTTCCACCCGGCAGGTTTTTTTACGACCCGGCGGAATAACGTTGCCGATAATTGTTTTTCCATCAATGATCAGGCGCTTTACCGCTCCGGCTTTTCCGGATTCGTTTTTGATCTGTATGTCGAACAATGTCCCGCGAAACAACCTTTTCACCCGATAAGATGGCCATTCCGGCGGGATATGCGGATCGATAATTAATCCGGCCAGACCGGCTCTGATTCCCAGAATCCACTCCATTATACTTTTTTGCAGCCAGGCGGCCGAACCGGTATACCAGGTCCAACCCCCCCGGCCGTAATGTTCCGAATCCGGGCCGTCAATATTGCCGGGTGTTACATAAGGCTCGGCTTTATAGCGATCGGGTTCCATTCCATTCTGAATCGGGTTAATGCCCTGATATGTTCGATAGGCCAATTCGTCCTGGTTCACCCTGGCAAACGCCTGGATTGCCCAGGTGGCGGCGTGGGTATAGACGCCGCCGTTTTCGCGGATTCCGGCGGCATAGCGGGACAGGTAGCCGATGTATTCGTCCGGCTCGTGGTAGCTGGGATACAACAACAGCGGTCCGTTTGGTTTCATCAAATGTTCGACGACTGCTGCCATGGCTTTGTGCTGATATGCCGGCGGCGCACTGCCGGCGATGACACTCCAGGTCTGGACATTCAGGTAAATCTTCCCCTCCGGATTGGATTGACTGCCAATCAATTCACCATTGTCCTTTGTTCCCTGACGAAACCAAGCGCCGTCCCAGCCGAACTCCAGTAATTTTTCACTCAGCCGGGAAGCCTTAGCTAAATAATGTTCGGCTTTCTGTTCGTCACCCGCTTTCTTCAGCCAATCTGCAAAACGAATCAGGATATAATATAAAAAATGAATGACCCAGAACGATTCGCCTTTCATGTCGATGCCGGCGGCGCTGAGACCGTCATTCCAGTCGCCGCAACCAATTAGCGGAATACCTCTTTCGCTCAGGCGCTCCAGGGCAAAATCGATCGCCCGGGTACAGTGTTCGAGTACGGAACCACCAACGGGATCGTCATAATATCCGAACGATTGTTTCAGAAAATTACAGTCGTTGGTCTCTTCGAGATAACCCAGCGTCACAAACGGCAGCCACAGAAAATCGTCAGAGAAATTTGAGTCCATTCCGGTTTCGGTAATCGGGTGCCACCAGTGTAAAACATGTCCGTTTTTAAACTGGTGTTCGGCATGCAGGCCAATCTGGCGGGCGGTCAGATTCGGATCGCTATCCAGGAATATCTGACTATCCTGCAGTTGATCGCGAAAGCCGTAAGCCCCGCTTTGCTGATAATAAGCCGTGCGGGCCCAGAGCCGGCCGGAAATGGCCTGATATCTCAGCCATTTGTTGGTCAATAAATTCAGCGATTCGTCCGGCGTATCAACTTCGCTCCGGCTGAGCATATCCACCCAGAAAGCACGAACTTCCTGCAAGGCTTTATCTACGGAAGCAGAATCATTCAGCGCCGTGCGAAACTGATCCAGTTCTTCCAGATTCCCGGCCAAGCCGCATAAATAATGCATCCGGGTACTTTGACGGGCTTCAACCGTTAGAGGTACCGCCGATCCGGCGACCGCATCATAAGAAGTGCCCTGATGATGTGGCCGCGCTGATTCGTTCAGAAAAGCCGGGTTCTGCAAGGTTCCGAACTGGCCAATAAAGGTATCCTTGTCAAATTCAAAATCTGATATTGGCCGGCTGGCGGTCAGGAACCCGGTATACGGATAACTTTTATTCCAATGTCCGCACCCCGGAACGCCGATGTCCCAGAGTCGTTTGGTCGCCAGAACGGCATTCCGCTCACGGTCCAGGCGGGTTCCGATGAAGGTCTTATGAAATTCGCGATGATGATCGGCGCTGGAACCGAGACACCATTCAAAATAGGTAATCAGTTCGATGTGGCGTGTCCGGTCGGAAATATTTTCGACGTTAATATCCCAGACTTCCAGCGATTTCTCGAGCGGGATAAAAATGTTCAGGATGGTTCGGATACCTTTATATTCCGTCGTAAAGCGGGTGTATCCGAATCCGTGAGCACACTCGAACAATTCCGGCTCAGTGCGTAACGGGGACCAGGCCGGATTCCAAACCTCGCCGGTTTCCGTATCTTTCAAATAAATATATTTTCCCCAATCATCCCGAACCAAATCCTGATGCCAGCGGTTCAGGCGATTGAACTCCGAATGGTCCAACCAGCTGAAGCCGCCGCCGGCTTGCGAGATGGTCAGTCCATAACGCCCGTTGGAAATGACATTGATCCAGGGTTTCGGTGTCCGGGGCGTTTTGATCATATATTCGTCGCCATTTTCAGAAAAATAACCGTACTTCGTCTCAAATTTGCGCCGGCTGACCGGTCGTTTCTTTATCACTAAAATTCTATCTCCATTTCAAATTGCTGGACTCCGGCCAGGCGGCCGTAATCCGCATAAGCATAATTCACATTTAAAAACGAGTTTAACATTTTGCATCGCAAGCCGACGCCGGCAGTCAAACCCTGTTCGGCATTCTGCTGAAAAAGCGCTTGATAGCCGGTTCGCAGGAAGAGGATTTTACTCAAATCCCACTCAATACCCAGATTCACCTGTTCATTGTTGTCGTTGGGGTGAATCGCATCGATTTCGGCCACTATGTCGCCGACCGGAAATTCCGGAAGATTGACCGCCAGGCCGATGCGGAAGGTCAGCGGCAAGTCCCATTTGTCGGTTTCGTAATAGGCCGGAATGGATTCGTTGTCACCGGTCTCGCTGGCACTCTGATCGTAATAAATACGCAAATCCCGTCCCGTAAATTGCATTTCATTGCCGAAATTGGAAACCGAGGCACCAATTAATAGCCGGTTATTATCAGTGCGGTAAAGACTGCCGAAATCGAAGGCCAGACTGGTGGCGTCGCAATGCCAGATGCTTTCGCGAATATATTTTGCGTTGAAACCGACATTGAAAAAGTTGGTCAATTTTTTCGCGTAAGAAATGCCAATAGCCAGATCGCCGGCGGAAAACTGTTCACCGGTTCCCTCGGGCAATGCCACGGTGCGCACATCCATCAGGCCCATTGACAGCGAATTAAAGAAAAAGCCGAAGGTTCCGATCTTGTCCATCGGAAGCGCCACACCGGTGTAAGCAATCTCAGTATCGAGAAACCAATTGGTGTAGGACGCCAGGGCTTTCCGCTTTTGAAAATCGGCAATCACCGCTGGATTCCAGTAAAGCGCCGAGGCATCGTTGACCGAGGCCACCACGGCGCCGCCCATTCCGGTACTGCGGGCCCCCAGACCGATCTTGAGAAATTGACCCATGGTCGTGCCGACCTTGGTAATCTTTCCGAAACAGGGTAATGACAATAAGCTGACAAGACTCACTACCGTCAGAAATCGCTGAATTGTTTTGATTTTCTTCATCGCCGTTTACCCTATTTAATAATCGCGAATTTTCCGGTAAACTGCCCGGATTCACCGGCATCTACATGAAAGAAATAGACGCCGGCCGCCAGATCTAGCCCGTCTTTAGTAGTCAGATTCCACGGTTCGGCGCCGTCTTCGGCGGTTTCGTTATGGTACAAGGTTTTAACATGGTCACCGCTCATGGTGTAAATCCGAATCGTACAGTGACTCGGTAAATGAATGAAATAAATTAGTCGTTCTCCGCGCCCGGAAGCCAGCGTCTGGCGCGGCTCCCACGGAGCGGCCGCCACATAGGGATTGGGGACTACCGCAACTTTATTGATATTTTGCTTCGCCTGGACGACATCATCTACGGCGGCAAAGGTTTTAAAAGTATAATTATCGCCGCTCCGAAAGGGCAGGTCAATTGCAATTACCGCCGTATCACCAATGCCGGGCAGGATTGGATCGGCATCATCGGGCGCCACAAAATTTATCTTCCAGGTTTCGCGGGTGTAACGTTCTTCCTGAAAATGCATCTGGATATAATCGCCCGGTGAAAGCAGGCTGTCTTTTTGATCGGCCGGTTCCCAGAGATAGGCGCGTACTTTCTTATTGGCGATCACATCCCAGACCCGGAAGTTGGTTTTGTGCCTAAAAACTGACTTTAAATACGAACTGTCGATCACGCCGAACTGTATTTCATAACGCGTCGGAAAATTGGCGACACGCTCTTCCAGTTTGTCATCCCAATAACTGTTCAATGTGGCATAATACACTAAGTTCGATTGCGAGCCATCTTTCCAGACCGAAAAAGTGTCGTTGTAGGCCACGGCGTCATTGACCACGCACAGCCGCATACCATTGAACATAGGATTAGTATCTTCGCCACTCAATGCCGTCGATTCCTCGAAAACCGCGACCGTGTCGTAATCCGTGGTCAGTTCAAACAGGGAATAGGTAATCGTATCGGGATGGGTCGTGTCGTCGAACCTGATTAAATATTCGCTGTCGGTTACCAGAGCCGGATCGAGAAAATCCAGCAGAACATCACCGCTGCCCCAGCCCTGCAATTTCACGATGCCGTCAGCCGTTTGCGGAGCAACGTAACCCGCCGCCGGGGCATTGGGAATCACGACCGCCGTATTCTTATCGGTCTTTACGGTTCCGTAAGTATCCTTAAAAATGGTCTTGGTACATTCCGACGGCAAGATATATTTTGCCGCCCAACCCTGATCGTAGGACACCACTGCATAATAGTAGGTCTTTCCGTTCTCCACATCGGTATCGACATAGGAATGTTTCAGCCCATTATCGGAACCAAGAAAATATTTGACTCCATCTACATCTATTTCGAAGAAATCCTTGACACTGTCCACCAGATCGAAATAGGCCAGCGGGTCGTAAAAGGTCGCTTCACCATAACCGTTGGTGATGATATAATCGTCGTTGAAAGCCTCATCGCTGGCTCGGTAAATCCGGTAGCCTTCGAAATCGTAGCCGCCGGTTTCCGGATTGGCAAA
>PEYN01000106.1 GCA_002774355.1 Candidatus Marinimicrobia bacterium CG08_land_8_20_14_0_20_45_22
GATAGAATAGAGGATTCCTAATCCTTTGATTCGGGTTCGATTCCCGGCGAGGGTACCAGAAAAATTAAGGAGAAACCAAAATGCTGAAACCGAAAAAGAAAATCACGAAGAAAGAGATGAAAAAAGATCCGGTATTGGAGAAAATATCGCAGGTCGATACATTTGTCAGAAACAATCCCAAGCAACTTTTATATGGCGCACTTGGTATTGTCGTTGTAGTTGCTCTGATTGTTTTGCTGGCTCAGTCTAAGAAAAGCGCTAACAGGGAAGCTTCTGGCGAGCTGGGAATGGCAGAGATTGCATTGGCAAAAGGCGACATTGACGACGCGGTTGTCCGGTTGGAAGCGCTGATCGAGAAGAATCCGCGGACGAAAAGCGCCGGGATGGCGACGCTTTTGCTGGCGCAATCATATTTAGCAAAGTCGGATTACGAGAAAGCGCAGGAGAATTTCGAGAAATATGTTGATGATTATGATGACGATTATATGATCGAAGCTTCTGCTCTAAACGGCGTTGGACTCTGTCTCGATCACAAAGGGGAATACGAAAAAGCCGCAAAAATGTATACTGAAGCCATTGAGGAATCGCCGTACAAATTTCAGAGACACGAATACAGTCTGAACGCCGTCCGCAGTTTGATCAAGATCAATGAATTGAAAAAAGCGGAAGAATTAGTTCAAGAGGTATTGGATGGCGAGCCGGATTACAAAGCCAAAAATGCGGCGGAGCAACTACAATCTCAAATAGAGGCATTAAAGAACTAAAATTTTCGTTTGGAGAAGAACAGAAAGATTCTTAAATTTTTGCTGGTTAAAGTGGGTTGACAAAGCCCACTTTTCCATTTGGAGAGAGAAAGAATGACAAGTGTGAAGGAAAAAGCAAAGGAAATCATCAGGCGGATCGTCGAAGCAAACGCTTGTTACCTGATTGAAACTTCCTTCAACCTTCAAGGTAGGCGGCAATTTATCAAGGTCGTCGCTGAGTCAGACAACGAAATTAACATAGATCAGATCATACGGATTA
>PEYN01000107.1 GCA_002774355.1 Candidatus Marinimicrobia bacterium CG08_land_8_20_14_0_20_45_22
GAAAAGGGCATCCCGCAGTATTCAATACTGATCAGGGAAGTCAGTTAAGCGCGGTGGCATTTACCAACGTCCTTAATGACCACAATATTCAAATCAGCATGGATGGACGCGGCCGGGTATACGATAACATCTTCATTGAGAGGCTGTGGCGCAGTGTCAAGTACGAAGAAGTGTATCTGCATGATTATCAGGATGGATTTGAAGCCTATCGGCGACTAAGTCAGTATTTTGAGTTCTACAACCAGGAGAGACCACACCAGGCGCTCAATTATCGGACACCAGTGGAGATGTATTCCAGCGGATTCGGCTCTGAAGTAAAAGCAGATTATCTGAAAAAAGCACAATGAAAAATTGGGAAAAATCGAAATTTAGAAAAACCAATATTGCTTTGACTGGCTTGATCTTGAGCATGCTTCAGGTGCTCTGCTCAAGCCAGTCAAAAAGACCAGTTCGGCGATGAGAAAATACACTTATAAAACAGGCTTTTTGATTCCAGCTAATGGGGGAAACCTAATACATCATTTCTATTACCGACCGCCCAACTGGAAAATCCGACATTATTCGGACACCGATTCCGATATGATTCGGACAGTGATTCCGGAGGCATTCGGACAGCGATTCCGAAAAACATTCGGACACTTTAGCGTGCTCAATCGGAATCTTTTTTCAAAAATGGTTGGCGACACATTCGGTGCTCTGTTTTCTTTGGATTACCTTTTGACGTTTTATAATAACGTTAAAAGGAGAATGTATCAAAATGCAAAGGAGACTGCGAATGTCGGAAATTGAGAAAATTGTCCAGTTGAAGAGGCAGAGCGGATTATCGATACGGCAGATTAGTCAGGCATTGAATTTACGGAAGTCCACGGTATCGGATTATCTCAGACGCTTCAGGGAATCGGGACTGACTTTGGAAAGATTGAAAGAACTCAGCGATCAGCAACTGATTCAGGCGTTATTTCCAGAAAAGGTTTCAACGGAACGAACGAGTCGTGCCGAGATGCCGGATTTCGGTTGGATGCATACGGAGTTAAAGAAGCGCCATGTCACACGGCAATTGCTCTGGGAGGAATATCGACAAGGCAATCCAGACGGTTCTGGATATGGTTACAGCCAGTATTGTCAACTGTATCGGGATTGGTCAAAGACCCTGAGTATTTCCATGCACCAAATTCACAAAGCCGGACAGAAGATGTTTGTGGATTTTTCGGGACTGAAAGGCGAAGTCGCCGATTCCAGAACCGGAGAAATCACAGAGGTTGAGATATTTGTGGCGGCGTTAGGCGCCAGTGGCTACACGTATGCGGAAGCCGTACGGGATCAGAGAAAGCCCTCTATTATCACTGCTCATAATCATGCTTTTGAATATTTTGGTGGTGTTACTGAAATGATCATTCCGGATAATATGAAAGCGGCGGTCAATCGGGCTGACAAATACGATCCGGATTTAAACGAGACCTATCAGGATATGGCTGAATATTATGGGACGGTTGTTTTGCCCGCCCGTCCTTATCACCCCAAAGACAAACCTAAAGTTGAGTTGTCTGTAAA
>PEYN01000108.1 GCA_002774355.1 Candidatus Marinimicrobia bacterium CG08_land_8_20_14_0_20_45_22
TATCTCCTGACAGGTAAACTCGACCTCACCTCTAATAATAAACACTATCTACCCATTTAAAATGCGAAAGAACCAATATTTTTTTCATTGATGAAAATAATGGATGGTGTGTTGGTAATTATGGATGTATTTTACATACTTCAAATGGAGGAGAATTATGGGACAAACAAGATTGTCCAGTGGATAGCGTATTATATAAGGTTAAGTTTCTAAATAAAAATAAAGGATGGGTTGCAGGGTATTATACATTACTAAATACGGTGGATGGAGGTAATAATTGGGAAATTAATAATGGAATCAATGGCTGGTTTGTTGATATAGATTTTTTTGACGATAAAAATGGATTATTAATAGAACGTTCTGGCTTTATTTTACGAACTATAGATGGAGGTGAAAACTGGCAAATAATTAATAGTGAACCTTTATCCGAAAGATTGACATCTCTTTCAATAATTGACCAAGAGCGAGCCTGGATTGGAGGATGGCAAGGCCTAGGATATGTAACAGATAAAGGTGCTTCAGTCCAATGGTATAATGTTTCAAGTGTATCACTGGTAAAAGATATTCAATTTGTTGATAATGAAAAAGGCTTTCTCGTTAATGATATTGCTCAATTTCTCATAACAATTGATGGTGGATGGACATGGTCAGAAGTTCCAAGAGGTAGTGGATTGGAAATGGGACCAATACAATATTTTTATATGATAGATAAGGAAAATGGTTGGATTTATTTAGATTATAAAGGTGGATATTTAAGCAATATTAAAGTAAATAACACTATATCCACTTTGGAAAATGATCAATATAAAGTACCTGCGATCAGTGATATTTATTTTCTCGATTCAAATACTGGATGGGCAATTGGATCTGGAGGAACAATTTTAAGATTTACTGGAGATAAATATCCTATCTCAAATAAATCATCCGACATGATTAACATTTTTCCTAATCCATTTGATATACATGGTACAAATATCAATTTCACACTTCAAAAAGAACAAATTGTAATTATCCAAGTGTATAATATAATTGGACAAAAAGTCAAAATGCTCTATAATGGTTTATTAAATAAAGGTGAGATAACGTTGTTTTGGGATTGTAATAGTATTGCTAGTGGTATATATTTTATCCATGTACGTTGTGATGAATTCAACCAGGTAAAAAAGTGTACAATTTTAAAATAATTGATAGTAAAGGAGGTTAAAGAGATGATTAGACACTTTTGCCAGATTAATTGTTTAGCCTTTAAAAGAAGCGACTTTCGTAAAATTAAACATTAGGAGGACAGAATGTTAAAAAGATTATTTTTATGTGTTCTTATTTTCTTATTTAATTTAATTTCATTTGCACAAAACAGGGAACAGTATAAAAAAATTGATTGGCGTATTTATAATTCACTGAATTGGAGAGAATATGTGGATTATCAATCCGATGAATGGAAAAATATGTCAATTGAAGATAAAAACTCTTTATTAAAAATTCCCGATTCTGTTTTAAACACGATGTCAACAAAAGAATTGATTGAAGCATCAATAGACTGTCATTTTGCACGGAGAATTGGATTATTTTCGATGATTGATAATTACTATAAAAAGGTAGAAGAAAGTTTCAATGGTTTTTCGGAATTACTAAGCCGAAAAGATGTTGTGGAGAAATTAATATCTTATTATAATGATATGGATATTACAAAAGATACTTACAGTCCTGCAGGCCTTTCTCAAAGAGAACAAATTCAAATAATTGAATATTTAATGGTGCATCCACAATTACTTTCTAAATATGATCTTTCGAGTATTGAAACATTAACCTCAGAATTGCTAAGTAAATATGAAATTAAGACTAATATGGGAACAGTCTACGAAAAAGGAGATTTGATCTCGAATATTTATGCAATAGCAAAATTAATAGAAATTAAAAATCATGAGAATAGTCAAAACTTGAAAAGTATAGGTGGTGTCGAAATATTTTTAGAATCAGGGCTATATCTCACAGATGATATTCGCAATCATGTTTTAAGTATTTGTAAATCAAATTAATATTTATGAGGCGAGATATGTTAAAAATAAAATATTTATTACTATTGCTTTTAATTTCGATAAAAGTATTTGCAACTGATACTGCGACTACAATTTATACTCCCGAAGGAAGGCCAGTCACTGCTTATATAATGGGAAATGGGGCACTTTGGTATGACGATGAGGATGCACAAGATGATATTGATATTTATGGACTTGATGCTGAAATTATTGAATCTTCAACAAGATCATATAATTGTCATGGATATGCTTGGACATTATCAGAAAATAGTGGTACATATTGGATTGGGTATACAGATAATGATGAGGAAATAAAATATTTTAATGATGCCTCTTATTCTAATGATAGTCAAGCTTCCTATGTTTCGTCTTCATCTTCACTGGCAGATCATGGATGCTATGAGCAATATAGTGATCACTCTGTGCGAGTAATTCAAAATGGATATCCAGTCGCTATTTCTGGAGCAAGAACACACGTATCAAAGTGGGCATGTGGTCCTTTAGTACGACAAGCGCCGGGACATGATATATTCGCATTAAAAAATACGAGTATAATCTCATATTACAAACTTAAAACGGCTCATTCTGGTACCCTCTCAAGCTATCCAAAAACATGGGTTGGTGCAGGTGAAGTCAATCATTCAATTTCTAGTAATGTTTCAGTACCTTCTGGTGCAACATTAACAATAAAGTCAGATGCAATTGCTAATCTCGGATCGTATAGCATTGTCTCAACAGGTGGCACAATTACTATTGAAAGCGGCGCAACTATCAATTCATCGAATTCGCATGTCCGTCTTACAAACGGAAGCACAATCAACGGGCTTTATCCGACCATCGCTTCTGCAGCGGCCGCCGCTTCCAGTGGACAAACCATTGAAATCTACGGTCCGCATACCCTGACTACTAATTATTCGATTCCGTCTGTAGTATCGTTATCTGTTAAATCCGGAGCGACGCTTACGCTTGGATCATACTCAATCGTTTCCTCCGGCGGCACGATCACGGTCGCGAGCGACGCGACCCTTAGTCCGGATGTCCGCCGGAAAAGCGGAAGCACTATACTCGGATTATATCCTTCTATCACTTCCGCCCTCTCAGCCGCATCCAGCAGCCAGACTGTAGAATATGGGGGTTCACATACTATGTCAAGTAATCTGACGGTATCATCTGGAATAACTCTTTCAGCCAAAGCCGGATCTACTCTGTCTTTTGCCAGCGGCTATTATCTGTCCGTCAATGGCACACTCAATGCGTCCGGTACATCCGTCAGCCGAGCAACATTTACGCGGAGCGGCGCATCGGGTACATGGGGCGGTATCCGCTATCAGAGCGGCAGTAGTGGTACATTGTCGTACGGTACAATCTCATATGTAACTTACGGCGTATATTTGAACAGTTCCAGTCCGGATGTAGATCATTGCAATATTTCAAGTTGTTCTTACGGTGTCTATTGCACCGGAGCCAGTCCGGATATAACCAACAACACGATATCCAGTTCATCTTATGGCATCTATTGTACTTCGGCCAGCCCGGATATCTGTAACAATACCGTTTCCGGTTCTTCTACTTACGGACTTTATGTCTATAACGGATCCCCCGATCTGGAAACCAATCAGGTCACCGGTTCGCAGGTATATATGAATGCCTGTGATTCCTATATGTACGACAATTATTTTGTCAATGCCTCTTCCTGCAATCAGGCTCTGTATTTATACGGTTCTTCCCCTTCTCTTTTTAACAATACGATCGATCCATCGGAGGTGATGTTGGCCATTAATATCACCAATGACAGCGATCCATGGTTTGGGGATTATCCCGGACTCGGACATAATTACATCTATAACGAAAACTTTGAAGCCGACGGCGTGATCTGGGCAACAAATTATTCCAATCCGATCCTCGGCTATGGCGATGCAGGGCCTTATATCGGAGGGAGTAATTCGATAATCGGCGTGACCGGAATTTATCCCGCGACGGCATTTAACAATTCCAGTATCGATGCGGCCTGGTGTTGGTGGGGACAATATCCGGCGCCTGCGTGTTATGGAAATGTCGATACGCACGATGCGCTGTCATCCGATCCGGGCGGCGGAAGTAGTTTAGCCAAATCCACCTATTTAGCAGGCGATATCATTGTCGATGAATCGGTTTCTTCGCCTGCCGATTCACTCTACAAGATCGGTATGAGTCTGTTTGTCGAAAAGCAATATGAAAGCGCAATCCCCGTTTTCAAGAAATTGATCATTGATTATCCGGACACGAAATATGCCTCCAAAGCCATAAGCATGGTCATGCGGATCGGGCGGACGTATGATAAATTAGATCGCGTCGCATGGATCGATGAATTGCTCGATCAAATGGATAATAGGAACCTGACAGCCGCCCTGAAAGGTCGTAAGGTTCTGCTGTATCGTCAGTCGGGACGAATAGATGAAGCGATGGAATTATCTGCGGAGATTGCAAAAGAAAATCCAGGGACCCTGTTTGAAAGCGCGGCTTTGTTCGATCTTTTTAATATGTACCAGAAAGACTTAAGCGATTCCGTCTCTGCCGGTGAAATACTAACCGAACTCAAGACCAAATACCCGGATGACGATCAGACCTTGATCGCGCGAAGCGATTGCGGAGAAAACGTTGCAGGCGCGCTAATGAAAAGGCATACGCTTCCGAAACCGGAGCAACAACCAGTCGCCGTAACGCCGACAGAATATAGTTTGTCACAGGCTTTTCCGAATCCATTCAATCCGGTGACAAACTTCGGTTACACAATCCCGGAAAAATCGCCGGTTCGACTTGAGGTTTTCGATCTGAAAGGATGCTTGATTGAAACGCTTGTAAATCAGGCCAAAGAGCCCGGCAATTATCAGGTAGTTTGGGACGCATCGAAATATCCTTCCAGCGTCTATCTGTACAAAATTCAGGCGGGAACTTACACCGAAACAAGAAAATGCTTGTTGATCAAATGATCGAATAGTCTATCCATCCGGCAGGTTTAACCTGCCGGATCGAATGAGTTATGTTCGGAAGGTCGTGGGTTATGTTTGGGAAGGGGCACACGAAAGCGTGAAGACAGGAGAAAATGTCTGAATCGCTGATTAATCAGATTGCGCTGATCACACAGATTATAGAAAATAGGGCTGATAAAAAATTCTGTGGAATCCTTAAATCAGCGTAATCTGTGATTCTGACGGTGTTATGAGCAAGGCAAACAGAAATTTCATGGAAGCCGTATTGGGTACTCTTAATCTTAACCTTAACCTCAACCTCAACCTAATTTGTCTTCTCCCTTTTCGTCTCTTTTCGTGGTCATCTTCTTTCTAATTTTAGTCCAATAGTGTTTATTCGTGGACACTCCTTCGGCTGACAGGCCTAATCTACCTGATTTACTCCTTCGTCCCGATTCCCGCAATTTTTCTTGAATTTCCGGCGTTTATTTAATACACTCTGGCCGACGATGGAACGTTTGAATCAGATGCCAGAAGAGACGAAAAGAGAAACACAAAAACCGGTTCGGGTGGTCGTCATCGGCGGCGGAGCGGCCGGACTTATCACCGCGGGAACTGCGTCGCAATTTGGCTCACAAGTTACGATCGTCGAAAAAATGGAACGTCCCGGCCGGAAATTGCGCATCACCGGCAAAGGCAGATGCAATCTCACCAACGATACGCCGCTCGACGAATTCCTGAATCATTTCGGTAAGAACGGCCGCTTCCTGAAACCAGCATTCTATCAGTTCTTCATCAAAGATTTACTCGACTTTCTGAAATCGCTGGGCATCGAAACGGTCGTCGAGCGCGGCAACCGCATTTTTCCCGCTTCCAATCAGGCGCAGGATGTCGTCGATGCGCTGACCGATTGGGTGAAACGTAATGGCGTAACATTATTGCCAAAAACCAAGATAGACCGAATTGTTGTTGAAAACGGACAAATCGTCGGCGTTTCGGTCGTCGATTTACAGACGATGGAGAAAAAGATCATTCCCGGCGATGCTGTCATTTTATCGACTGGCGGAATGAGTTATCCGCTGACCGGCTCGACTGGCGACGGCTACAAACTCGCCTCAGCGGTCGGACATTCGATCATTTTACCTCGTCCCTCGCTTATTCCGCTGATCACTTCTGGCGAAACGGCAAAGAATCTTCAGGGATTGAGCCTGAAAAATGTCGCCGTAGGTTTATGGATAGACGGGAAAAAGCAGGCATCGGAGTTCGGCGAAATGTTATTTACACATTTCGGGCTTTCGGGTCCAATCATTCTGACACTGAGCAAACAAGCAGTAGATGCGCTAAATGAAAAGAAAAAAGTGTCCGTTTCTATCGACCTGAAACCGGCGCTCGACGATATTAAATTGGACGCGCGGCTCATTCGGGATTTCGGAGAACACGGCAAAATGCAGTATCGGAAAATCCTGCACGAACTACTGCCGCCGAAAATGATCCCGGTTTGCATCGAATCGACTGGCATTTCCCCGGACAAACTGTGCAGTCAGATCACAGGCGAAGAACGAAAACGCCTACGGCTTTGGCTGAAGAATTTCAGGCTCGAAGTCATCGGGCATCGTCCGATTTCCGAGGCGATCATCACCGCGGGCGGTGTCAATTTGAAAGAAATCAATCCCAAAAAGATGGAATCGCGTCTCGTGAAAGGACTTTATTTCGCCGGGGAAATCCTCGACGTCAACGCCGACACCGGCGGATATAATCTTCAGGCGGCATTTTCGACGGGCTATCTAGCGGGAAAATCCGCCGCAAATCAATAAATATTCACCACAGATGACACTGAGAACACAGAGGTTTTTGATATTATTTTTCTAAGAGGGAAGAAACTCTCTGATTAAAGTAAAAAAAACAATAAGTAAGCAATGATCCAAATTAAGTGAATATTCAATATCTCCGCCTTATTCAATTTGAAATAGGATGTTTGAAATTTGAATTTAATGCATAGGATTTTTACGCTAACAGGCAGAAATTTGCGCTAATGTTTTTACCGACGACTAAAGATGAAATGAAACGGCTCGGGTGGGATGTCTGCGACGTTATTCTGATCACCGGCGACGCTTACATTGACAGTCCGCACATCGGCGTCGCGGTCGTCGGAAAAGTTCTGCTGAACGCCGGCTACCGGGTCGGGATTATCGCCCAACCAGCGTTAAACGTTCCGGATGATATTACGCGCCTCGGCGAACCGGCATTGTTCTGGGGAGTCAGCGGCGGTTCGATTGATTCCATGATCGCCAATTATACCGCTTCACTGAAAAAACGACGGAGCGACGATTTTACGCCGGGCGGTATAAACAATCGCCGCCCCGACCGCGCGACGATTGTTTATGCCAATCTGATTCGGCGGCATTTCAAAGACACGAAATCAATTGTTCTCGGCGGAATTGAAGCCAGTCTTCGGCGTGTCGCGCATTATGATTACTGGTCCGACAAAATACGAAAATCAATCCTATTTGACGCCAAAGCCGACGTTCTCGTTTACGGCATGGGTGAAAAAACAACCATAAAAATAGCCGAACGGTTAAAAAACGGCGCGGATTTTCGGGATGTCCGCGGAATTTGCTACATCGCAAAGGAGTGTCCTCCAAACGCGCTTCTGCTTCCATCTTATGAAGAGGTCGTCGGGAATAAACGCCGGTTCATCGATATGTTTCAGACATTTTACCAGAATAGCGATCCAATTACCGCAAAGACTTTGTGTCAGCCGAACGACGACCGGTTCCTGATTCAGAATCCGCCGCAGTTTTATGAAACGCAGAATGAATTGGATAAAATTTTCGGGTTGAATTTCGAGCGCGCCATTCATCCGTTCGATGAAAAAAACGGAAAAGTCAAGGCGCTGGACACAATTCGCTTTTCGATTGCCACGCATCGCGGCTGTTACGGCGAATGCAACTTCTGCGCGATCGCCGTTCACGAAGGTCGAACCGTTCGCAGTCGAAGCGCGAACTCCATTCTTCAGGAAGCCAAACAGTTAACGGAATTGCCGGACTTCAAAGGATACATTGTTGATGTCGGCGGACCAACAGCAAACATGTACGGATTCGAGTGTCGGAAAAAACTCACCCAAGGATGTTGCCCCAATAGGCACTGTTTGTATCCGGAAATTTGTCCGTTACTAAAAATCAACCATTCACGACAGACCGAACTGCTAAAATCACTCCGCGCTCTTCCTAAGGTCAAGAAAGTCTTCGTCGCTTCCGGAATTCGCTACGACATGGTGCTTGCCGATAAAAAAAACGGCGCCGCTTACTTGCGGGAATTGGTCAATCACCACGTTTCGGGACAGTTGAAAATAGCGCCCGAACACACGGAAGACAATGTTCTCGCACTGATGGGAAAACCGTCGCGCGAGTCGCTGATAGAGTTTAAAAATCTTTTCGATCTCTTTTCCAAGCAAGCGAAAAAGGAACAATATTTAACCTATTATTTGATCGCGGCTCATCCCGGATGCACCTATGAAAATATGGTAAAACTCCGAAACTTCACATCCAAAGAACTGAAAATCCATCCCGAGCAGGTTCAGATTTTCATTCCGGTGCCTTCGACATGGTCTGGCGTCATGTATTATACCGAAATCGACCCGTTCACAAACCGAAAAATATTCGTTGAAAAGAATCTGCCCCAAAAAGAGCTCCAGAAACGAATCATCGTCGAAAAAACCCCGTTTGTCCAGAAAAAGACGCGAAGAAGCGGATGGAAAACCGGCGCACATGTCCGAACACCGAAAAAACGTTAAACCAATCCCAGTTAAAGAAAAATTGATCTCTAATTCGACAAGTGTGATTCGCTATAAAATTGTCGGAATAAGTAAAATAAGAATTACCATTTTTGCCAAATGTTGTTATATTTGTTTGGTTTAATATTTGGAGATAGAGTATGAGAGAGATCAGATTCAACCCGGGCGAAGTCATCATCAAAGAGGGAACTTTCGGCAGTTCAGCGTATCTGTTAAAATCCGGCGTCGTCGAAGTCCGTCGGAAAGGACCCAAGCATGATGTTCTTTTGGCGACACTAAAAGGCGAAGAAATTTTCGGCGAAATGGGATTGATTGACGATAAACCGCGTTCCGCTTCGATTGTCGCCAAGTCGCCAGTAACCGTCGATGAGATTGTCCGCGATGACTTCTTTGCCCTGCTTGACGACAAGGTTTCTTTCATCATTCCCATACTCAAGGCATTTTTTGAGCATCTCCGGCAGACGAACGATATGGTCGTTTATCTGGAAAACAAAATGATGGAAGGTGAATCCGAAACAGAATCAGCAACAGTTGCACCTCCACCGGAATCGATCAAGATTGAAGGAGTGACCAAGGAAACCCGCGAACTTCTCTCAAATAAAACTATCACGGTCACCAAATTCCCCTACAAAATCGGACGACAGAGTTCTCACCGTACAGACGACATTTTCATGGATAACGACCTTTTCCTCAAGGATGAGGTTCCGTTCAACATCTCGCGAAATCATTTATCGCTGAACATCTATAAAAATACATTTTATGTGCTCGATCGCGGAAGCAGTATCGGAACAATCGTCAACGGCAAGCACATCGGAGCTAAACAATCGGTTTTCAAAGCCGATTTGCAAAAAGGCGAGAATTTCGTCATCATGGGAAGCGATACATCACCTTTCAAACTGAAAATCACCGTTTAATATATCATCGGAGATAAATTTTCATGATTCCAAAACAAAATCTCGGACGGGCAGTACGAAAGTCAATCAAACAACCCGGTTATGCTGTTAAAAATCTGAATCATAGACTCAAAGCCTCCCTTTCCTATCACTTGTTTAACGGACGCAGTTTTTGCCCGGAAACGATCTCGCTATTTCTGACATATACCTGCAATCTCAAATGTCTGATGTGCGGCCAGTGGGGCGAAAAAGGCGTTTTTAAGGATTACGACCGTTCTTTACTGAGCGAACGGCTATCACTGGAAGAGATTCGGGCGCTGATTGAAGACGTTCGAAAGGGTAAGCCAAATATTACGCTTTTTGGCGGAGAACCGATGATGTATCCCAACTGGATCGAGGTTGTAAAAATGGTCAAATCCGCCGGTTTGCGCTGTAACATTATTACGAACGGCACTTTTATCAAACGGTTTGCTAGTGAGATCGTCGATTCCGGTTTAGATGAGATTATTTTTTCACTGGATGGACCACGGGAAATCCACGATTATATCCGCCGCGTCCCCGGTACGTTTGATAAATCCATGGAGGGATTTCGCATACTGGCGGAATTAAAGAAAAAAAAGAAATCTCGAACGCCGTTAGTAAATATTAACAGCACGATAACTGAATATAATTTCCAACATATCGACGAGATTATCGCCATCGTGGAAGGTATTCAGGCAAGCGGTTTGACGCTTCATCATTTATTATTCCTTGATAAAGACACAGTCAATTCTTTCATTCTCGAATTCAAAGAACGGTTTCATCAATCGCCGAGCGACTGGATCGGATTTATTTCTGACGAACCCCCCAAGATCGATCCCGAAGTGTTGATCCAAAAAGCAAATGAACTGCGGCATAAGAAATACAAAACAGATGTTAACTTTTATCCCAACCTAACTGCCGAAGAAATTCGAACTTGGTACACCCAGTTTCCATTTGTTTCAAATTCGTATAAGAATCGCTGTCTGAGCCTCTGGGCAACAGCATACGTTTTCCCGGATGGATCAGTCAGGCCCTATCATACGATGAATTTCGCACCGGGAAGCATCCGAGAACACAAATTTTCCGAAATCTGGAATAACGAAACATACCGGAATTACCGACTTTACATTAAAAAACATAAATGCTTTTCAGTATGTTCAAAAGGCTGTACAGAGTTCTTCCGGTATTAGTAACTGATTGATTTATCGACCATGAATATTTAAATTACATCAGAGAGAGAAAAGCGATGAAAAAAATACTGATTGTAGATGACGAATTTAACATAGTGGAACTTCTTGAGGACTTGTTGCTTCAGAAAGGCTACATCGTCGAGAAAGCCTACAATCGCAAGCAAGCGGAAGCCGCTATTGAAACCTTTCAACCAGAGCTCATGTTGCTGGATATCAAACTCCCGGACGGCGACGGAATCGAATTCCTGAAGCAGATTAAGAAAAATACGCCAAAAATTCATGTCATTATGGTCACCGGATTAGCTGATAAAGAGATCGCGCTGGAAGCCTTGAAGAATGGCGCCGCGGATTACATCTGTAAACCGATCGATCTTCTTTACTTGACCAACAGTGTCCTAGCGAATGTTATTTCAAATTACCGGGAAGAATGATAAGCACTTTTAGACACAGGTAAGGAATCGAAAAACATGGAAATACAGGTGTAGAATTATGAACAGCGCGCATACCGTTTATTCCCTCAAATTTTTGATGATTTTCGGAATGATTCTACTGTTTTTAGCCGGTTGGGTGAGTCCTGTTTTTGCTCAGCAGTCAACAAAAATGAGTACGGTCGCAACGGAACCCGACACCTATAAGGACTTCACCATTCTCGGACCCGGCGATAAGATCAGAATTTCCTATCTCGACATCGGCCAACAGGGCACACCCGTCGAAAAAAGCAACATCGTATCCATCAATCAGGACGGCACCATTTTTCATGAACTTTTGGGGAAAGTGTCGCTGGAAAAATTATCCGTAGCAGAAGCCGAAGACTTGTTAACCATCAAATTTTCCCAGTACTTTATATCTCCTACCATTGATATTACAGTCATTGAAAAAAGAACAGAAGATGTATTGCTCTACGGCGAAGTTCCCAGAATCGGCATCTATCCGATACAACCCAACATGACAACCGTTGCCGAATTTATCATTATGAATGGCGGAACGACCATCGATGCGGATATTTCCAAAATCGCTATCAACCATATCGACGGAACAACCGTCGTTTTTGATATGGAACGATATCTTTACACAAATCAACCCGTTAATAATGTCATCTTAAAAGACAAAGACAAAGTGATCGTTCCGCGCGCCACGGCGGAAGACAAATTTTCACTTCTCTCCAAGAATTACATCTTGCAATATGGCAATGTCGTCGAAATCAGCATCAACGAAGCATCATTAACCGAAAGCAAACCGGCTGATACGGAATCTTATACCATCGATACGGAAGGAAATATTTACCATAAGTTGTTCGGCACAGTTCACCTCGGCGGTATGACGATCGACAAAGCGCAGACAGTTTTAGCAGGTGTGGCAAAACAGTACTACCGCGAACCGGTCGTCCGGATAAGCGTCATCCAGCTCAGCGCCCGGAATGTTTTCGTGTTTGGACAGGTCAATCGCCCGGGAATTTATCCCATCTCCGGGAATGTGCGTCTGGCAGAATTTCTGGCAAATATCGGTGGGCTGACAGCAATGGCTGATTTGAAAGAAATCACAGTCACACGGCAAGACGGCAGTACAATCATATTCGACTTAGATAAATTTCTCTATAAGCGTATTGATAAAAAGAATATTTATCTTGAGAATGGCGACCGCGTGATCGTTCCAAGCCGACAAAGAGGATTTTTTGTCGATTTAGCCGAAAAAGCTCGGCCTGTCGCGACGATTTTCACATTGGTATCGACTTTTTTAACCGTATATCTTGTTTTAACTAATTTAAAGATCATATAGAGAAAATCTATGCCGCAGTACGAACTCAACCTTCGCGATTACTGGCGAATTATCAAGAAGAAAAAGATCATCGTGATCGTAACCGTCATTATGCTCGGCGGATTCAGCATGATATTTGCCATTATGAACAAGCCAACACCTCTCTATCAAGCAACGTCCAGTCTTAAAATTGAGAGGCAGACGAACTTGATGGGACTCTACATGGCAAATATTTCTTGGGGAGAAGGCGACGATCTTGCCACCCGCTCGGAAATTATCAAAAGTTACCCAATGATCGAGAAAACCGCTCAGGAGATGGGCTTGATCGATTCGTCACTTTTATCCGATGAAATCCGTAACAATCCGAAATATTTTACGATTGTCTCCAAACTTAAATCCCGGGTGAAAACCGAACAAGAAGGCTATACCAATATCATCAACATCACGACAACGAGTTACAATCCTCAGGAAGCCTTTTTGCTCGCCAACGCACTCGCTAAAGTTTACAAGGAAGAGAGCTTTCGGGAGAAAAACGCTCAAATAACACAAGCATTGAATTCCATCCGATCTCAGCTCGAAAAAGCCGAAAGTTCATATCGCGCTTCCGAACGAAACGTACAAATTTACCGGGAACGAAATCGGTTCATCACGCTCGATGGATCCGCCAGCCGGTTGACCAGCCAACTGGATGCCAGTGAAGTTAAATTGGAGAAAATACGCGCCGATATCACACAGGTCGATAATATCATCTCCGAAATCCAACGCAATCCGGACTTTATTTACTACTCCGCATTCGGTCTTCTATTAAATACACCGAATCGCGCTCTGGAAACGCTTCAAACATTGCTTAATCAGCAACGCACCTCTTACAATAATTACCTTCAATATTACACGCAACAACATCCAATTATCAAAGACCTTGAACGCCAGATTCAAACTTCAGAAAAACGGTTTATGCAGGAACTTTATTCGTTTCGGCAAACATTGATCCGGTCTGAGCGTGTGACGAAGGAAACCTACGAGAAGACCGATCAAGAATATAAATCCCTCCCACTTCTCGGATTGACGCTTTCAAATCTGGAGCGCGAACTGCAGATCAAGACGCAAATTTATCAGGAACTCGAGATTCGCTATCAGGAAGCGCTGATTAAAATGTCCGAACAGGTGCAGGAAGTTTTTATCATCCGTCCCGCATTTCTCCCAACCCAACCTATCAATCCGACGATGATTGGACCGACGACAGCCATTGGAATCATCATCGGGTTGATTCTCGGAATTGTGCTGGCATTCGTGGCAGAAACACTCGATACGACATTCAGCACGATCGACGATATCGAAAAAACTCTTGACACAACAGTTTTAGGCATCATCCCGTACGTCGACATAGAAGACATCAAATCGAAACTTCTCGAAAAGATTACAACGGATGTGCCCGACGAAATCCTTCAAATGCAGGCACGACTCGTCTCACATTATAATCCGAAATCGACGATGGCTGAGGCATTCCGCGGTCTCCGCACAAATGTTCACTTCAGCTTGCTCGATAAAGGGTACAAAACGGTGATGGTTACTTCGTCCGTCGCAGGCGAAGGAAAGACGACTATTTGCGTTAATCTGGCTGTTTCGCTCGCCCAGATCGGTTTGAATACGCTGTTGGTCGAAACCGATTTGAGAAAACCACGCGTTTCCAAAATTTTCGGAATCGACAAAGAACCAGGTTTGACGGACGTTATTCTTCGGAAAGAACCTTTGGACAACGTTATCCGGACCATGAGCGACTTGATGATGGGAACAATGGCGACCGACATGTTCAGAACCGACAATATCCCGGGCATCGAATATCTGAACATCCTTACCTGCGGAAGAATCGAAAGAAACCCATCGGAAATCATCGCTTCGAAATTGATGGATACAGTTATCAGCGAACTGAAGGAACGATATGACATCGTCCTGTTCGACTCGACACCGGTCATTCAGGCTACGGATTCAACCGTGCTGGGCTCCAAAGTCGATACCGTCATCATCACTTACTATCAAGGCAAGATTTCCCGCGGCACGCTTCGCCGCTCGAAGAATCAACTCGAAATGCTCAAATCTGACATCCTTGGCGTCGTGATCAACGGAATGAAAGCCGACGTGAGTGCAGATTACGCCGATTACAAGTATAGCTATGATTACCATTATTCTTACGGTGAATCGGGAGAAAAGGAAAAGAAAAATCGGACACTCGCCTTCTTGGAATCGTTTTTCTTAAACGAACAAGAAGGGCTCATGCTTGGAATTTTCCATCGGTTAAGAAAATGGCGCGCTCTGGCGGCAATCTTGGCATTGGCAGGCGTTTTCTTCCTCGGATATTCAGGAATTCACGCAATCAAATCACATCGCAAACCCGCGCCAAAAGCATCTGCGACTGAAGCCACGACACCTATTCATACAACGGCGATTACACCCGATTCTACTCTGGCTGACACAACGGTCGTCGAAGAAACAGACACGATCGAAGCCAGAACGGTTCCCGCAGAATTAAAAGCGCTTCAGGAACGGTATGGTATTGAACCGTTACCTAAAGTACCGGTAAAGACGACAAAAACAAAACCGGCCAGTCAGATTCCTTCAAAACAGGAAACAAGTCGAACTATCGAATCACCCAAACCAATACCACCTACCATAACTGCGGTTCTTGTCAAGTCGCAACCCGCCATTGTTCCACACGCTGAAGGAACAGCAGAAATCATCAAAATCTCCAAACCTTTCACGGTTTTACTCAAAACCGAGACAATCTTCAGCGAAGCCCGAAAGGTTGCAGACAGATACAACAAGCAAGGCCTTCGTACTTTTCTATCGTTCAGTTATCCGAATCCTGAAACGGAGATGTATTTGATCTGCACGGGAAGATTCTCAACTGAAGAACCAGCAAAAAAGCAAATGGATAAACTGATCTATTCTGGCCAAAATACAAAAGCAGAGGTTATTAGCCTGGATTATTCCATCGTGATCGGAAAATATGCAACTTTGCAGAGTGCCAATCAAGTCCTTGAAAAGTATTCGAAATTGCGATATTTTTTACAAGTGGTTCAAATGAATGACGAACAGTCCGACACTCAAAAGTACTTCCTTCTGGTCAGTGGCTTCCGATCGGAATCAATTGCCAATTTGTTTTTTATTACGCGACAGGGATTATTCACTCCTTAAACGGAATCATTAATGCTATCCAGCAGGACTGAAAGAATGGGATATTCTACACACCACCGGAAGAAACATAAGCGAATAGGTTATGCAGAGCGAAAAATCCTGATCTTTGTCATCCCAGGAACTTTTATCGCGGCGATTTTAATCAGCCTGATGGTAACCGGTTTACCCAAATTGGTGCGAAACATGATGAGAAATGCGATGAGGGAAACTAATCTTTCCATTGAATATATCCGTGGTTCAGCAGTACGACGCGAGACCCAAAACCGTGTTACTTACGAAGAGCAATTCAGAAAACAACACGAAGGAGAATGGGAAGAAGGCTATCAGGAAATTCTCCAAAATACGCGCGATAAAGAAATAGAAGAATTACAAAAACAGTTCGACAAAGAACTGAAAAAATAATACCCAGACCATGTCCGTCCATCAGATTCTCGATACAAAAATTACTAAGCTAATGCTTTTTCTGGCTATACCATTCACTATCATTGTCGCATTTGTCTTGGTAAAAGTAGCGCCGATTTATGCACTGGTTGCCGCGCTGGGACTCGGCGTTTTGATTGTGACCTTCACCAATACAGATTTTGCACTTTATATTTTAATCTTCTCAATGTTACTTTCGCCGGAGTTCGGAAGCCGGACGACGATGGGCGGCGGTATCACGATTCGTATCGATGATATTATTCTAGCCATTATCTGCTTTACATGGCTCGCCAAAACGGCGCTAAATAAAGAACTCAGCCTTTTCAAAGAAACACCGCTGAATAAACCAATCAAACTATATCTTTTCGTCTGTATTCTTTCGACTACTATCGGCATGATGCTGGGACGAGTTCGCATCTTGAGCGGAACGTTTTTCATCATCAAATATGTTGAATATTTCATGGTCTATTTCATGGTCGTCAACCAGATTCAGTCAAAGAAACAGATGGACAACTATGTTATCTCGCTGTTAATTACATTCGTCATCGTCTCGGTTGCGGCGATTGTTCAAATACCTTCAGGAAAACGTGTAACGGCACCGTTCGAGGGCGATGCCGGCGAACCGAATACACTCGGCGGCTATCTCATTTTGATCATCGCAATCACATTAAACCTTGTCCTGACTCCAGGCATTTTACCCAAACCGAAATACCGCCGGTTATTGTTAATCATTACCGGCCTTGCAGTGATTCCTTATTTACTGACCAACTCGCGTGGATCTTGGGCGGCAGGAATTCCGGTCATTCTCGGATATATTTTATGGAGTAAGAGGCGATGGGTAATTATCGGCTATGCTATCGTATTGATAAGTGTTGTCCCTTTTATCCTACCGGATGAGGTCGTCGATCGAGTAAAATACACATTTACACCACAACAAGGTTATGCGCGTAGTCTGCAGGAAGAAGTCGGAGGCGTCACCTTAGACACATCTGCCTCTGAGCGTGTCCGGAGTTGGCGCTCCGCGTTCAAAGATATAAAAAAGCATCCGCTACTCGGATTCGGTGTCACGGGTTGGCGTTTTCTGGATGCTCAATACATGCGGGTTCTAATCGAAACGGGAATTGTTGGATTGTTTTTTTTCATGTACATGTTGATACAAATATTAAAAAACACACGGAAAATTTACATGGAATCGCAAATCCCATTTCTCAAGGCATTCGCACAAGGATTTTTTATTGCGACGATATCCATGATGACTCACTCAATCGGCGCTAACACGTTTATCATCATCCGAATTATGGAGCCGTTCTGGTTTATTTGCGGGCTTGTCATTTCGATTCCGCATATCGAAA
>PEYN01000109.1 GCA_002774355.1 Candidatus Marinimicrobia bacterium CG08_land_8_20_14_0_20_45_22
AGCCGACCGACCCGACTGGCGCAGGCGATTCGTTCGCAGGCGGTTTCATGGGATTTTTGACCGCTAACGGCGTCGTTAATTGGCGTGTTTTGAAAAAAGCGCTCGTTTATGGCTCGGTGATGGGTTCGCTTTGCGTCGAACAGTTCAGCGTCGATGGGCTCCTAAACCTCCGGCAAGAGGCGATTCAGGCGCGATTCGATTACCTCCGAAAATTTGTAACCCTATAGACCAATGATCCGTCCGATTTTCTGGGAAGACGAACGACTTTACATCATCGACCAAACGCTTTTGCCGATCGAATATCGCATCGTCGAAATCCAGGATCATCTCGAAATGGCGGACGCTATCCGGCGTTTGGCTGTCCGCGGTGCGCCTGCGATCGGAATTGCCAGCGCCTATGGGCTTGTTCTCGGACTTCGTCCACTGATCTATTCATCAAACAAAGCCTTTTTCTTCTCACTGAATCAGATTTCTGAATTACTGATAGATACACGCCCGACTGCCGTCAATATTCGCTGGGCGTTAAAACGCATGAAAGATCACGCGAAGTCGATCCGGAATCAACCGTTACCGGAGATATGGCGCTCTCTGCTTCATGAAGCGCGGAAAATTCAGGACGAAGACATCGCCAATTGTCACAAAATCGCCAAATATGGCGCTGAACTTTTGCCGGAAAACGCGACCGTTCTGACGCACTGCAACGCGGGCGGCCTGGCGACCGGCGGTTTCGGAACCGCGCTGGGAATTATCATTCACGGATTTCAAACTGGAAAAATCCTGCACGTTTTCGTCGATGAAACACGCCCTCTGCTTCAGGGCGCCCGGCTCACCGCGTGGGAATTGACGGAGGAAAACGTTCCATTCACGTTGATCACCGACAACATGGCGGCATCGATCATGAAAACGAAGAAGATCGACGCCATCATCGTCGGCGCCGACCGGATCGCCGCCAATTACGATACGGCAAACAAGATCGGCACGCTCGGTCTTGCGATCTTAGCCAGGTATTTTAAAATTCCTTTCTATGTCGCTGCGCCGTTTTCGACTTTCGACGAAAATATTGCCGACGGCAGTTCCATCATTATCGAAGAACGCAACGGCGATGAAGTGCGTAATATCTTTAGAAATCAAATCGTCCCGGATACTTATCCGGCGATTTCGCCCGCCTTCGATGTGACGCCGCACGAACTCATCACCGCGGTCGTCACCGAGAGAGGCGTCTTTCGACCGGCGAAAAGTAGATAGGATTACTGGTAACTGGTCACTGGTTACTGGTCACTGGTTACTGGTCACTGATCAATGATTACCCGCCATTAGTGGGATTTCGTGTTTATCCTTCATTAAAAAATATGTTGACTTTTAGCCGTTTAATCTGTATAATGAAAATGTTCATTAACACTGGGACGGGCGAGATTAGAAGCGAAGGTTGACCTCTCCGGTTTCCGTGACTTCAAGTTGAAACGCTTTTTGGAATTTCAAGTTTTTCAGATAGAATCGTGGAGCAATTTATTTATAAAGGTGAAACGATGTTAAATCTTGAGTCCCGGAAGAAAGAACAATCATTCTTCCCATTCTCAAGTCAGGCTCTGTTACGGTCTGCAAAAAGTGTCTCTCATTTTCCATGAACGGCTCATGCGGGAGAGGTGCGCTCCGGGCTTTTCCTTCTTTCGCTAATAGATGTCTTAATCAAAACGCGATCCATAAATACAGAGATTAATAATGAGAAATTTTAAATTTATCGCATGGTTATTTATTTCTACAGGATTTCTACTTGCAGAAAAAACGATCCATTTAGAAAAAGTTGTGACCATACCCGGTTATTATCCGGGAGATCAGTTTGGCTGTTTTATACAGAATGTTGGCGATATTAATAATGATGGTTATCAGGACCTTGGAATAACCACTGGAGCCTATCCTGATTCTTCACACATATATCCATGGACCCAAAGAATTGATATATACTATGGTGGTTCTCCATTTGATATAGATCCCGACATTACCTTTTGGAAGTACGTATATATGGGAGGTGCTGCATGTCCATATGGCAATATGGACCTTAATGGAGATGGTTATACTGATCTTGTGATATCTGATCCGCGTGCTGGATATCAAGCTGGAATTGTCTGGATATATCTCGGGGGTAAAGATGGTCCGGACTCTATTGCTGATCTTACCCTTTATGGTGAAGGAATGAGATATGGTTTTGGCTGCTTTATAGCAACAGGAGATCTTAATGCTGACAGTTACGATGATCTTGTTATTTCCTCGCCGAGCGATTTTATTGCCGATTATGGACGTGTTTATGTGTATCTTGGAGCTGAAACGCTTGATGGTAATCCGGATTGGTTTTATGAAAGTCCAGATGAGTTTGCTAATTATGGTGGATCGATTTCATGCGGAGATATGAATAATGATGGTTATGATGACTGGATCGTGATTGCTTCTTATTCACTATCTGAAAAGCCTGCCAGGCTGTATATTTACTCCGGCGGCGATTCTCTGTCTTTAAATCCGGTGTTCCAGTATGAATCAAAACAGTATACAGGCGGTAGAACTGAATATATTTCTAACTGGAATAATTCTGAATATGGTATGCTGCTTACTGCATATTTGAGAACAGAAGAAATAAATCACGGTGTTTTAGCAATACATGGAAGTGACAACTTTGATAATTTCAAAATTGATACATTAATAAGTCCGTTTGGTCCACAGGATCAATATTTTTTTTATGGTTTTGCTCAGGGATATTTAAATGATGATGAATACAAAGACATAATGATTGAATCGGATTATTACATCATGGACGCATCATCTATTTGTGTATATTTAGATGGAAGTGGTTTTTCACAGCCTGATACGATATTATATTTTAGAGAAAATTCCGATTCTACTTGGTTATCTTTGATAGGGACTATTGACTTGAATGCCGACGGTATTGATGAAGTTATAATAAGAAGGGAAGTACTGGCGGAGGGCCAGGGCTATTGGAAAAAGTATTTCAACTATATTGATATTTATTCACATAAACCTTTTCCGGTAGTTGGGATTAAAGAAGAAAATATAAAAATACAGAAAGATTTTGAATTAGGGAATAATTATCCCAATCCTTTCAATACAGCAACTCATATCCCAATTGTTGTTTCTCATGCGTCTAAAATAAAAATTACGGCGTTAAACTTATTGGGCCAGGAGATAGCAGTATTGAGTGATAAAGTGTATAAAAGAGGAGAATATATCCTGGAATGGAGTCCTGATAATCTCTCGTCTGGAATATATTTGGTAAGAATGTCCGTTGAAAATAAACAAAATATGCAAACTCGTAAAATATTGCTTGTGAAGTAACAAACTAACATTTTTTATTTTATAACTGCGTGAAATACAGAATAATAAACATAAGAAAAGATAATATAGAGTACAAAATCAATATCCCAACCATCTTTGGAAGGCGTCCTCCGGAGTTTTGTCTCGAAGAGATGCCTCTGGCACGTGACTTACAGGAAAACGGTTGTGCCATTGAGGTAAGAAATAATAGTAATAAAGCTATTTAGAAAATAAAAAATGAGGTTTAAGATGAAAAGAATAACGTTATTTGTGATGTTTCTTTCAATTATTTTTTGTTTTGCGAATTACACCCAAGGATCTGTAACTCATACGGTTAGTTTCGATCGTTCTAAATTACAACAATGGATTGAGGATGAATGGGATCGTTTTAGCTATGAAAACGCTGATCCTTTTGGCAAAGTAGGAGAACCGGAAATACCGGCAGTTTCAGTAAATCTAATTATTCCTACCGGTCAATCTGTTTCATCTATAACTATCAATTCTGATAGTAAGTCCCCATTGTCCGGTACATATATACTATATCCTACTCAGCCGCCAATTCCAACATCCATTTCTGCCAAGAAGCCAGAATGGATAGAGCCAGATCCAGCTATTTATTCTTCATCGGAATATTATCCAAAAGAAATTATTCGTGTTGTATCAGAGGGCTACTTTGACGGAGCAACCAGAATTGTCCACTTACTTATCACGCCTTTGCAGTATTCACCTATGAATGAGGAAGTTTTATTTTATGATCAAGTTACTTTCACGCTGAATTTAATGACTGCTAAAGGTATGCCTCGGCTTCCTGAAAAAAGACTGTCAAGAGATCAGGTAATTTATGACAATATTCTTAAACATATTGTCGACAATCCACAGCATATAAGCAGTTATCAGCAGCGTCCTGCACAGATTAAATCATTGGGTAAATCCACAGGAAGTCAATCAGGACAATTACCGGCGTACGAATATGTCATTATTACAAATAATTCTTTAAAATCGAGTTTTGATGAATTTAAAGCATGGAAAAGAAGAAAAGGCCTGGATATTGGTGTGGTGACTGTTGAAGATATTTTCAGTATTTATAGTACAGATTACCAGTCAGGCATAACAGATAACGCCGGGGCAATAAGGCAATATCTTACCGATGCGTGGCAACAGGGCACGGTATGGGTGCTGTTAGGTGGTGATGAAACTATTATCCCGATAAGATATGGTGCCGGTGATAACGATCCTGATAATCCTAATTTACACCCTGATTACGTATCCCAAAAAAGTGTTGGTCAATATATAATTCCAGCAGACCTCTATTATTCGGAGTTTAATGGTGATTGGAATGTTGATAATGATGTATATGGTCCATACGTCCCACCGGACGATGCTTTTCCATACTTGGTAGGTGAGCCGAGATACGGAGAACCGTATGATGATGATCCACAATATGATCCTGAAGTATTTGTAGGGCGTCTGGCAGTATCGACATCGGAAGAGGTAGAAATATGGACTAAAAAGTTTTTACTGTATGTGACTAATCCGAATAATGGAGATTATAGTCATCTGACAAAAGCTCTTCATACTCAGGAAGATCAGATGCAGTGGTGTGATTGGGATCCTTCAACACAAGGAGATCAAAGTCAAGCAGATGTTCTATCAGGTTTGCTATCTGGTTATTTTAATAGCACAATAGTTAAGGAGAATATAGGCAGTAAAAATTGTGCTACTCACAATCCTCCTCCTACATATCCACTGGCATCTGATGTTGTAGCAAAAATTGATGAAGGTTTTGGATTAATTACTTTCAGTAACCATGGTGATCCTGTTGAAATTGATGTTTCATCAGGAGAAGGATATGAATATGTTGATGGAGATTCCATATATCACTGCCATACATGGGAGCCCTGGCGTTCATTAAGGCAATGCTGTGATGTAAATGGTGAAAATTCAGGTATAAATTATCTTTCTGAGACAAATAAATATTACGTGATATATTCCACATCATGTGACGTAGGCGCATTTGATTATGACTGCAGCTGGCATCCGATTATTGATAGATCATATGCAGAAGGATTCTTAGAAATGGAGAATAAAGGTGCAGTTGCATTTGGAGGAAATACTCGCTATGGATGGGTTAGTTCCTCTTTTTACCTTGAAAAAATGTTCTTTAACCAGCTGCTAAGTGGTACTAAATTTGGCGTAGCTGAAGCGGTATCTAAAGTAAATTACAATAGTCATTATTTAAGTTATTCACATAATTTATTTGGCGATCCGGAGATGCGTATGTGGGTAGGATATCCATCGGAATTTAGCAGTGTTTCAATTACTGTTAATAGTAGTAATATCGTCGTCAATGCCGGTGTAACCGGGTGTGATATTTGTGTTAGCAGTGGCGACAACGGGAGCAGTTATCATCTGGTAGTTTCCGGTGTGCAGAGTTATACTTTTTCGACCTCTGTTCGTCCCCTGTACATCACGATCACCAAACCGAATTACATACCCTATACTGCGGTCACCGGCGGTACATTCACCACGGCCGAAACATGGTTCGGGAATCTGCACATGCTAGGAACAGTCTTGGTTACCGGGAGTGGTTCGATCACTATTTTACCCGGAACCAATGTATTGATGGATGGGTATTATACACTCGGATTTTACAACAACGCCCACCTGATCGCCGAAGGCACGAATCAAAGCCCAATCTTATTCACGTCAACTTCCGGTACTACCCGTCAATCCTGGAACCGGTTATATTTCAGAAGCAGTAACAACGTCATGAAATATTGTGAAGTCGAATATGGTGATTGGGCGGTCTGTTTCTATGGTTATCCTTCGACCGGTAATATCGTCGAAAACTGTACACTCCACGATAATGACCAGGGTATTCGTATCGAATACACCGGCTTCGATATTAAAAACTGTGAGATCTATGACAACCGACATAACGTCGTTACCATTAACAATTCTCAGGTCGACATTGAAGGTACAAAAATCTATAATGGCGGACGGGATGGAATCTATAGTGTAAGTTCAAGCACAGTTAATATCTACGGTAGTGTCATAGAAAATAACGGCATTGGCGGAACCTCGACCCGCAATGGCATATATCCGGGTTACAATGATATTATTAATCTCGGTCGGGTTAACTATCCCTATTGGAACGGTTACAACACCATCCGGAACAATTATGGCAGTGAGGTTCACGCTTATTATGAGATTTCCCAACTGCAAATGATGTACAATTCTGTACATGACAATGATGGTTATGAAGTCTATAACAGCAGTTTTAATCCTACCATTCCCACGATGTTCTGCTGGTGGGGCGAAGCACCACCCAATTACACTCAATTTTATGGGCCTGTGTCAGTAATGGATGAGTTGGAATCCCAACCTTCATGGGAAGGTCAAACTTTTTCCGGTCAACTTAATAAACCAGCAGTCACTCCGAGAGTGAATCTAAGCCCGGAGGAGCAAATTGCGCATCTTAAAAATCTGATTGCAACCAATTCTAAAACCACTCAGGCAGATTCAGCTTTAGTAGCGTTGTTCTCAATAGTCCGGTCAGATTATGTTAAAGATCAGTATTGTGAAAGAGATGTTTTTTGTAATTATTTATCCGAATTGTACAATTCTTATAGTGACTACCCACTCGGTAAACGTGCCTTGCAGTATATGATTACCTGGAAAATGCTATCCGGTGAAAATAAAACTGCGATTGATTTGTCGCTGAAAGCGTTGGATTGCATAACCAACCCGGATCGGATGGGTGTAATGGGCAATCTGGTGAATTTATATACCTACTCTAATCAGTACGATCTGTCCGCTGATATTTTAACTCAATAT
>PEYN01000110.1 GCA_002774355.1 Candidatus Marinimicrobia bacterium CG08_land_8_20_14_0_20_45_22
CGAGTTTTGTTCCTTCAATGTCCGCCTTCATGCGCTCTTTTCCCGCTTTTAATCCCCAGTAGAATATTTTCTTCTTGATTGACGACCCCGATTGGACGCCAGACATGACCGTCGCATAAATTTTTTCGAACAGTCGTGGTACGCTGATCAAAATAGTCGGGCGAACCTCCGACATATTGTCGATTACTTTTTCGACGCTTTCGGCGAAGCCAACCGTCGCGCCCAGTAACATCGGGACATAATAACCACCCATCCGTTCCAAAACATGGCTCAACGGTAAAAATGAAAGGAATGTATCTTCTGGATAAATCTGGATCATTTTAACGCTGTTATCGACATCTTTCACGAAATTTGCGTGTGAGAGCATAACGCCTTTGGGCGAACCGGTCGTTCCAGATGTATAATTGATGCACGCAAGATCATTTTCTTCTACAGAATCCAGCAATGTTTGAAATCGCTCGGGTTTTTCGACATGGATCTGTTTGCCATGTTCAATGATATCCTGTATCCAATTTACGTCGCTGGTTTCGATAATTTTGTCGAAGGATATGATTCGCTCGAACTGGTAATCCGATTCGCGAATTTTTTTCAGCAAATCCTGTGTCGAAAAAAAGATAGCGCGCGGTTTGGAATGTTTCATCAATTCGCCGATTTGCAAGGCTGACAGAGTTGGATAAACTGGGACGCTGATTGCGCCAATAGAAAGGCAAGCCATATCGGACATGTACCACTCTTCACGATTATCCGATAGGATTGCGATGCGGTCTCCTTTTCGAATTCCCCAGGAATCCAGAACCAGTGCGATTGCACGGACAATGTTTCCTAACTCATAATAAGTGACGGGACGAAAAGTTCCGCCAATTTTGGACAGCATAGCGGCTTTGTCTGAAAACGCCTTAACATTTTGAAAGAAACGATGTGGTAAAACTAGATTATTCATAATTTTTCTCCTAATGTTCTCAAAGAATAGTGCTTTGAATATAATGAATTGTTTCCTTAAATTCACGCGCTTTTCTAAGCGATTTTTTTATGGAGAGGTGGCCGAGCGGCTGAAGGCAGCTGCCTGCTAAGCAGTTGTACGAGGAATCGTACCCCGGGTTCGAATCCCGGCCTCTCCGCTTGATGTTTACGGTTTACATACTACAAAGCGAAGAAGATTTTGGCTATTACATTGGTTATACGGAGGACTTGGAGCGAAGACTTTCCGAACACAATGGTGGGAAAACACGATCATTACGTCATCGACTGCCGATGAAAGTGGTTTATACAGAAATTTACCAGACAAAAAAAGAAGCAAAAGCGCGTGAAGTACAGATTAAGTCTTACAAAGGCGGGAAAGCATTTCAGGAATTAATAATTCCGGGTTCGCCCCGCCATCGGCGGGATTAGTCCCGCCCCAGGCGGGAAATCCCGGCATCTCTACCGATTCAGCCGATTTTACTAAGTACTTTACAAAACTTATTCCGACTTAAATCGTATAAACTTTTGGTTTTTAGAGAAATTTTGATAGTGTTTCGCCCGTCGTAAAGGTTTGGAGATTTTCGTCTTCTTAACTAAATTGCTTATTGTTTGATCGAATATGAAAACATCAATTAAAATAGCGATTTGGATATTCATCGGCATTTTTTTTGTGTCCAGTCTGGGGATTTTTTGCATTTTTTGGACAAATTGGTGGGAAACAATCCTGATTTCCCAGATTAACAAACAGATTTATACTCGTTACGGACTGGTTGTTAAAATCGCCAAAATCGACGGCAACATTTTCAAACATCTTCAGATTACGAACATCATTTTATCAACTCCATCAAATTACCGATTAGGTACCGTTTCAAATCTAAGACTTGACTACCATTTTATGTCTGCTATCGGAAAAAATCCGATTATCGAGGCAATTATCGCTGATACAGTTTCATTTGGTTATCCCAGGACTATCGATACCTTGGCGCTTTTATTTGGAAAACCATCTCAGAAATCATCTTCACAGATTGATTTGAAACGAATCCTCATTGCCGATTTGATTGTGACCGATAGCCGGAATCCTAACAAACGGCTTTTATCGGACGGATGGATCGAGGGTGGTCTGAAAGTTTCAGGCGATTCTATCCGTTTAGTTGCCGATAGTGTTCATGCCGTTTTACAGACGATTCAGGAAGAAATTGCTTTATCAAACGCAAATATTCTGAAAGTCAACAATTCGCTTTTTGTGCAGGGATGCAGGGTGAAGAGCAAGTCGACAATTGGAAACTTGAGTGGGAAAATATCACTTGAGACGCCGTTTTCCGGCGAATTTGCTGTTCGGATGGATAATGTGGTTCTTTCGGAGCGATTAAAGAACGTTGAGAAGATATTTTCAGAAGATGACTTCATTAGTTTGAATGGGAACGTCACGATTTTAAAAGATGAGATCAATACAGATATTAAGTTTCAGGGAAAATTACGCGGACGTGAAGTGACAGACGGATTGCTAATCGGTGAGATTCACAACCGAATATTTAATGTCAAAACGTTGTCTTTTATGTCGGGTGATGAAACGATCTATGGTATCGCAAATGGTGATTTCGATTCTGGGATCACAGCAAATTTAGAAATGACAAATCTGGACCTTTTATACTGGGGGATCATTCAAAAAAAGACTCTTCTGAATGGTTCGACAAGTCTGATCGTCGATGGAAAAATAAAAGCGCCAGAGAAAATAACCGCCGATATAGATTTTACCGGATGTGCATTTGATACGTTGGGTTTTGATAAAGTTCAAGGGCGCGTGATCTACAGCAACGGCTTATTTGCGATTCCGGATACAATGCTGATAATTCAGGGACCAACATCGTATCGGATAACTGGCGAAGGCGAT
>PEYN01000111.1 GCA_002774355.1 Candidatus Marinimicrobia bacterium CG08_land_8_20_14_0_20_45_22
TCCCGATATTGATGGATTTCAAGTTCTAAATAAATTAAAAGAACGTCCTATTACTGCTTTTATTCCAGTTATTATGCTGACGGGGAAATCCTCAACCGATTCTCAGGTTACCGGGTTGGTTTCTGGAGCGGACGATTACGTTACGAAACCTTTCGATCTGAATGTTCTCTATGCAAGAGTACTCAGCGCTTTGCGACATTCGCTTCTCAGTACGCGTTTCAAACACGATCAATTCAATCTACTTCACTATCTCATTCGGAACTATTCCAAACGAGGTTACGCATGCTGTACAAAACTAATTGAGCAGTATCCTGCTAAACCGTCTGCGTGGACAGGATATATCCCCGATCTGATTATCGAAAAAAAGGACAAGATTAGATGCTTTAACTTTGAGACGACACAATCTCTTCTCGAAGAACCGCTTATAGACCGGCTGACCTCTATGTCCGATCTGGCATTCTCAAACTCCAAACGCATGGAATTGACGGTTATTGTCAGGACAAAAGACAATTACAAGATCATCGAAAAAATCATTCGAGAGAACGGCCTGAATTTGAAAACGAAAATGATCAAGAAACACATGACAAGGAACTGATACGTCAATAAAAATGATTAAAAGAATCTATTTAGTTTTATGTATTGGATTATTTACGAATATTGCTTTTCCCCAATCACAAACCGTTCTTTATCCAGGGCTGGTTGGGCAAACTCTTCTGGATTCTGTCGTTGCAAATTATAAAACGAAAAAGACTCTTGGTTATAATACTGCTCGAGATTCCATGTATGGAAGAATCGATCTGAAACCCGGGAACCAACTGTCTTGTGTCTATACGGGATATACTATCACAATTGATCCAACACAAAATATCAGAACCCAAACGAATGCAAAATATATAAATTGCGAACACACATGGCCACAATCAATGGGCGCAGAGCCTGAGCCGCAAGCATCTGATATTCACCATCTATATCCAACCTATGACAGAGTAAATTCTTCCCGTGGAAATTTACCATTTGGGGAAATCCCAGATACAACTACAAACAAATGGTGGCGATTCAACACCGATCAGCTGACCTTACCACCTGACAGTATCCGGGATCAATTCTCTGAAACAGGAAGCAATGGTTTTGAACCGCGTGAAGACCATAAAGGCAATGTTTCCCGCTCGATGTTCTATTTTTACGCCATGTACAAAAGCGCGGCGGACAGTAATTTCTGGAAAATTCAAAAGAGCACGCTGATTGATTGGAATTACTATGATCTGGTTGATTCCATTGAATACGCAAGGACCTGGAAAATTGCGCATTATCAGGATAATAAACCGAACCCATTTGTTCTGGATTCTACGCTGGCCAGAAGGATATGGTTCAATCAACCTTCCGCGGTGGCGAGTGAAAAAGCAATTCCAAGCCAAATCAATCTGGTGTCTGCTTATCCCAATCCATTTAACGCTTCATTGACGATTGCCTTTACCTTGCAGAATACAGAGTTTGTCGTTATTGATTTGTACGATATCAGCGGGAAGGCGGTGGATGTTCTCTACGATGGAAAATTGCCCAAGGGAAATCATTCGATCGTTTGGAATCCTCGAAATCTGAGCGCCGGACTTTATCTCATCCGGTTCACGGCGAACAGTCAGTCGCAGATTAAAAAATGCGCCTACCTGAAGTGAACTTTTCCATACTTCAAGGAAAGTGTATGCTGATAAAATAGTTACTCTGTGTGTTGTATCAAGAGAGTGAATGAAAAACAAGTTGCGCTATTTTGAAAGAATCGCTATTTTGAATAGTAGGGCTTTTTTAAAAAGTGATTATAAGTAAGAAAATTCCTTAGAAAGAGGTGAGAAAATGAAAAAGGCTTTGGTTTTTGTTCGTTTTTTTTGTTCCTGTTTTCTCATAGGTTTGGTTTTTTTTCTGAATTTTGACACCGTTTTAGGTCAAACATCGACGGAAACGGTTATTTTTTCCAGCACGAATGTCAGCCAATGGACAGCTGACGGACGAGTCACTTACCAACCTTCTGATACAACACTTCGATTTGTTTTTGGCTTCGACGAGAACAATCCGCCAAAAGCAAGACCGGATACCACAATGCTGGAAATTGTCCCCGAAATTGATCTTTTCGGATATGACTCGGTTTTCTTCAGATACACAACCTATGATTTCCTGCCTAATGATGAGTCGTGGATTGTCGGGACGGTGAACGTTTATGCGAGGCATGAAAATCAACCGGTTTGGACAGAAGTTTTCGAAGATTTATCGGAAATTGCGGGAAACGTGCATCATCTGAAAATCAGGATGAAAATAGCCGTGCGTTCGGACGAAAAAACTCCGGGTGCTTTTGCTATCGATAATATTCGAATCGTTGGGAAAAATCCATAATCGAAAGTTACTTTA
>PEYN01000112.1 GCA_002774355.1 Candidatus Marinimicrobia bacterium CG08_land_8_20_14_0_20_45_22
CGAAAATCAGTTGAAAGAGATTGCTGTTCGATACGATATGTCGTTCATAGGTCCGAATTATCTCGGCGTGATCAACACTGATCCGCGATCGAAAATCAATGCGTCGTTTGCGCGAAGAATGCCGGATGAAGGAAGCATCGCATTCCTTTCTCAAAGCGGCGCGCTCTGTACCGCCGTTTTGGACTACGCTTACGCCAAACATATCGGTTTTTCAAAATTCATCAGTTTCGGCAATAAAGCGGACATCAGTGAAATTGATCTGCTTTATTATCTTAAAGACGATCCCAAGACAAAAGTCATTCTCATATATCTTGAAGAAGTTACCGATGGTTTGGCGCTCATGAAAGCCGCCAGAGAAATCATTGCGGAAAGCCACAAACCGATCTTGGTTCTCAAAGCGGGACGAACATCGGCGGGCGCTTCTGCCGCGGCTTCTCACACGGGCTCTTTAGCCGGTAGCGACGAAATCTGCGACGCGGCTTTCCGGCAGGCGGGAATCATCCGGTGTGATAATATCGAGGAAATGTTCAATAAAGCCATTGCATTTGCTTATCAGCCAATTCCAAAAAATAATCGCGTTGTGATCATTACCAATGCGGGAGGACCCGGTGTGCTGACAACAGATGCAGTTGTAAAACAAGGATTGCAACTGGCGAAATTTTCGGATGAGACGACGGCGATTTTGAAGAAAAATTTGCCGAAAACCGCCAATACGCACAATCCCGTCGATATCATTGGCGACGCACGTGCCGATCGGTATAACATTGCCATGTCAGCGGCATTTAAAGATGATAATGTTGATGGCGTTTTTGTGATTTTGACGCCGCAATCTATGACAGATATTGATTTGATCGCTCGTGAAGTTGCCAAAGTTTCAAGCCATTACGATAAACCGGTTTTCACATCGTTCATGGGCGAAGCGGATGTTTCAGTCGGCGTTGATGTTCTTCAGCGAAATAAAATTCCGCAATACTTTTTACCGGAATCCATGGCGGTTGCATTTTCGACCGTTTACAATTTCAGTCAAATTGCCAATCATCGAGCATTCGAGCCGATCGATCTGGAGAGAACGGCGCGCGAACGTGCGAACCGAATTTTGGATTCAGCCATCGGCACTGGGCAAAAATATTTAACCGAAGATGAAGCGACACAAATACTAAATATTTACGGGTTGCCTGTTGTAGAAAGCGCTTTAGCGCAATCGGCTGGCGAAGCCGCGTCGCTGGCGGTTCGACTCGGATTTCCGTCTGTGATGAAAGTGATGTCGAAAGATGTTGTCCATAAATTTGACATCGGCGGCGTCGTGCTGAATATTCAATCCGAGCAAGAAGCGCTAAACGCTTATGAAAAAATCTTACGAGACGTCCGACAAAAGTTACCATTCATCAAAATTGACGGTATTTTGGTTCGAAAAATGATTCCGACCGGCGAGGAGGTTATTCTCGGCGCTAAACGAGACGCCTCGTTCGGAAGTGTGGTTATGTTTGTGGTCTGGGCGGGATTTTTGTTAAAGTATTCAAGGATGTCGCATTCCGAATTCCCCCAATCGACGAATCGACGGCGAAATCCATGATCGAAAGCATCAAAGGTTATCCGTTATTGTCCGGGGTGCGCGGCGGAAATCCAAAAGATATTAAAGGAATCGTTCAATGTATTCGTCGGTTGTCGCAATTGGTTATCGATTGTCCTCAAATTCGTGAACTTGATATCAATCCGTTGATCGTTCTTGACGAAGGCAAAGGCGTATTCATCGCCGACGCAAAAATCATGTTGTAGTAAAAAATTATTAGAGGATTCATACTAAAAAATAAGGAGCAGAATTATGAGGATTTTAATTCATGAAAACTATGAGAAACTCAGCAAATGGGTCGCTTTTTTTGTTGCTGACCATATCAAAGCGGCAAATGCGTCCGCTGAAAAACCGTTTGTAATCGGATTACCGACCGGTTCTTCACCGCTCGGAACTTACCGGGAATTGGTTGCTCTTTATAAAGCCGGAAAAGTGTCGTTTAAAAATGTCGTGACATTTAACATGGATGAATATGTTGGATTATCAGAAGATCATCCAGAAAGTTATCATTATTTTATGTGGAATAATCTGTTTAAACATGTCGACATTCAGGCAAAAAATGTGAACATTCTTAACGGTAATGCGGCTGATCTGGACGAGGAATGTTACTCCTTTGAAGAAAAGATTAAAAAGTTTGGGGGAATCGACCTGTTTATCGGTGGAATTGGTCCCGACGGACATATCGCATTCAACGAGCCGGGCTCGTCACTCTCTTCTCGCACGCGAGTGAAAACGCTGACATTTGATACGATTGTAGCCAATTCACGTTTCTTTGAAAACGATCTGAACAAGGTTCCGAAAACCGCCTTGACTGTCGGTGTCGGAACGGTCATGGATGCTCGCGAAGTATTGATCATCATTAACGGCTATAAAAAAGCGCGTGCGCTTCAGAATGTTGTCGAAGGAGGTGTCAATCACATGTGGACGGTCTCGATGTTGCAACTTCATCAGCATGGGATCATCGTCTGCGATGACGAATCAACGATGGAACTAAAAGTTGGCACCGTGAAATATTTCAAAGACATCGAACATCACACGCTCACACATTTACCTGAACTGTAGAATTCGGGGGAACGATGAAAGTCAGGCCATTAATCAAAGGCGAGATCGATCTTCTCATTGCCAACGGTTGTTCTGCTGATAATTGGAATTCTGTGACGATAGCAGAACCACTCATTACGGAAAGATTTCGCAATGTGCGATTTTCGGGAACGGTTAGTATTGGCAAACAAGATGGAACGATTGAGTCTGAAAAAAACGTTTTCCGCACTTGCGGTATTTACGATTCATTCGTCAAGGATTGCCAGATCAGCGATCACGTTTTTATTTCATCCGTTAAAAGTCTCGTAAATCAGCAAATCGGGAATGACGTAATTATCGAAAACGTCGCCGAGATAATCAATATCGGAGAAACGACTTTTGGAAATGGAACGCAAGTCGAAACGATCAATGAAGGAGGCGGCAGAACGATTCCCATTTTCGACCGCATGACCTCGCAAATTGCCTATTTATTGGCGACTTACAGGAACGACAGCGAGTTCATCAAAGCGCTCGAAGAGATAATCCATGAATATATTCAGACAAGAAAAAGTAAGGTTGGGATTGTTGAAAACGGCGTTCGCATCCGGCATTGTCAGATCATTCGGAATGTTCGGTTTGGGCAATATTCAGTCGCAATCGGCGCGACATTTTTAGAGGACGGGACGATTCAGGGATGTTTTGCCGATCCAGCGATTGTTGGTGAAGGCGTCGTTGCCAAGCATTTTATCACGCTCTCGGGTTCTCATGTGGATGGAGGCGCGATTTTAGACCGTTGTTTTGTTGGACAAGGCGTCAAAATTGGTAAGCAATATTCGGCAGAGAACTCTGTTTTCTTTGCGAATTGTGAAGCCTTTCACGGAGAAGCCTGTTCGGTTTTTGCAGGTCCTTACACGGTGACGCATCACAAATCGACACTTTTGATTGCCGGAATGTTTTCATTTTTCAACGCCGGAAGCGGAACTAATCAAAGTAATCACATGTACAAACTTGGCCCGCTTCATCAGGGAATTCTCGAACGCGGTTCAAAAACAGGTTCGTTCTCTTATCTTCTTTGGCCTTCTAAGATCGGCGCATACTCTGTGGTAATCGGTAAACATTTTTCTAATATCGACGCCGGTGATTTTCCTTTTTCTTATATTATAGAAGAAAAAGGGAGAAGCCTTTTAATACCGGCAATAAATTTCTTCACGGTAGGAACCCGACGTGATGCCGAAAAATGGCTAAAGAGAGATCGCCGGAAAGATCCGAACAAAATGGACTTAATACGATTCGATTTTCTAAGTCCGTTCATCATTGAAAAAATCCTAAACGCTGTTGATGTTCTATCAAATCTCCGTGAGTCAGCTCAAAAAACACAAGAAACCGTCAGTTATAAAGGATTACAGATCAAACGTCTGCTGATCAAAGGTTATACTCAATATTACGAAATAGCATTGAAAAATGCGTTTTACGGAGAAATCGTACGACGTTTGGAAAAACTTCCGGGAACTATGACCATTGATGAAATGCACAAAGCATTGGCTTTCGATGACGATATTAAAAATGAATCATGGCGCGATATTTCTGGCATGATTGCCACGGATACTTCGATTCTGAAATTCATGGATGAAATTCGCACCGGCAAGATTTCTTCCGTCGAATCTGTACTGAAACGGTTGCAAGAAATTCATCAGGAATATGAAAAAACCGCTGGAGATTGGTTCTTGAGTAAACTTGAACAACGTTTAGGTGTTGAAATCTCGCAGATTTTACCGGATCAAATCGCGCAGATTATTACCGATTGGAAAGAAAGTCGGCTGAAACTGAACAATATGATTCTGAAAGACACCGAAAAAGAATTCGACTTAGATAGTCATATCGGTTATGGACTGGATGGCGGCCCTGAAATCCGACAGTTAGATTTTGATGCGGTAAGAGGAACATTTGATGACAATTCATTTGTCCGTAACATCAGGCAGGAATCGGAAAACGTGACGCTTCTATCTGATAAACTCATTGCAAGAGTGAGAAAAGATAACCGCTGAAACCGCCGATGGCGGGATTCAGGTCGCTGAGAGTGCGGAGATAAAATTAGGATAAAAGTTAGCATTTTGTCAGAATATCGTGGTTCATTCGGTCAAGTCGTGGAAACTCTAAAAAAGTGGCCGAGAAATTGATATTAAAGCCAAGAAGGCAATTATTTGTTTTGGAATAATGGATCTGAATTTTTCCCGGCGCCAGAGTATTTTCTGACAGTTATCGGAGGTTGAATGATTTGCTATTTACATGGTTTTGCAAGTTCAGGAAATGCGGTAAAAGCACAGTTGCTGAAAAAACATCTGCCTGAAATCGAAATACTCTCGCCGGATCTGCCGATTGAACCACTAAAAGTCATCGCGCTAATAGATTCCATTATTCAAAATCACAAAGGTAAAAAAGTACTCTTGGTCGGTAGCAGTCTGGGAGGATTTTACGCGTATCATTTTTACTCGAGGCGCAATATTCCCGCCGTACTGTTAAATCCAACGATCGATCCGGTCAGCGATATGAAAAATGCCGTTGGAATGCATCGTTATTTTAACAATGATGAATCCTTTGAATGGAAGGCAGAATATCTCCGACAGTTGGGAAGAATTTCCTCAGAATCACTCGTACAGACTCATGGCGCTTTGTCGGTTTATCTTGCTGAGGATGATCAAGTGCTTGATTACCGAAAAGCGGAACGATTCTTTCAATCGTCTGGTTGTATGATGAAAATCCTAAAATTCGGCGGACATACACTCACAAATTTTACGGAAATCATTCCGGAGATTCATGAGTTTTACGAGCAAATCTGACCGCGGTTAATCTTTGATGAGCGATTTTAATTTTTGCCAGTATTCCTTACCAACCATTTTTTCAGCGATCTGAAGGATTTCCTGAACGGCATCCGTCAGCATGCCCGAACCTTTCCAGTATTTCTCGTAAATTTTTGGGTCAATAACGGATGAAACGGAATCGAGCACGTAGGCGGCTAAAGCAAGGTCGTCCACAAATCCAAAAGCGCCCCAAAACGTTTCGGGGATCAAATCCATTGGTGAAACAAAATAGGTGATCGCGGTAGTGATTTTGGCTTTTTCTGCGATGGGTACTTCATCGTCAGCCGACAACTTTACCAGTACGCGAAAAATGTCTGGGGTTTTTCTGATATATTCAGCCCATCGGTTGGTTTCTCCGATTTCGGTTTTGAGCCAGTTTTCGATCTTTTCTTGCAAAGTTTTGATGAAATATTCATATTGTTCGACCATTTTCTTTTCCTATTTCAACTTTTTTCAACTGGAAACGATTCAAAATAAAAGCATTCTTTAAATAATTCAAAAACTTTCTTTTGATCCGCCAGAGGCGGACAGGTCTAATTATTTCAATCTCCAATTCAGTATGCTTTTCCATTCTGACGCATCATCGGAACGAAACGTACGGGAATAACGGATTTCGCATTTAATCCACTTCTGGTTTTTATTAATAGAACGAGTTCCTGTGTCCCTGATTCACCAACTGGAATAATCATTTTTCCATTTACTTTCATCTGCCGGACGAGTTCGGGTGGAATGTGTGTCGGCGCGCAAGTTACGATAATAGCGTCAAAGGGAGCGTGTTCTTTACATCCTTGATATCCGTCGCCGATTTTCACCTGAATATTTCTATAACCGAGTCGCTTTAGCGCCATTTCGGCATTATAACCGAGTTCGGCAACAATTTCAATCGTAAAGACGCTATCGCAAATCTCCGCGAGAATTGCCGCCTGATAACCGGATCCTGTTCCGATTTCTAAGATTTTTTCGCTTCCTTTTAATTCTAAAGATTCGGTCATCAATGCGACGATATAAGGTTGTGAAATAGTCTGTCCGAAACCGATCGGAAGGGGATAATCTTCGTAGGCTTCAAACCAGTATTTTTCCGGCACAAACAGGTGGCGTTCAACTTTTCTCATCGCGCGAATGACTTTTGGGTCGCTGATGCCGCGATGGGTGATCTGATTTGTGACCATTGCTTCCCGTTTAGAAGTAAAATCTTCGGCGTTGGTTTTTGACTGTTGGCAGGATTGCAGGAACAGGACGAATAAGATCAGAACTTTAAAATTCGGTCTGATTCTTATCTTGAGATTATGAAATGTCATTGGAGATCAGAGTTTTTGAATCACTGTCCAGACAATTGTTCCAAGCGCTGAAAAGAAGGCGAGCGGGAGGAGGACGTCGAAATTTATATGTTCCATTTGTTTGAAGGATAAATTCACAAAATTATACCGAAATAGAAGGATTATGAAATAGATCAGCGCGATTTTTGCAATTAACCAGAACACTTCCCAACCGTTTGAATTCATCACATACATATCCTGAAAAGGAGAAAGCCATCCGCCGAGAAAAAAGATAACGCCGATAATGAAAATGGAAAACAATGCGGTTGTCTTGGAAGCGATGATTAACTGATATTGAAGTGGTAAAACGGAGTTTTTTTCAGGGAATGAATCCAACCCGCTATTTTTTTGAAGGATTTGTATCACGATGACAGTTGTAATAAAGTAACAGAAGAAACCGATGAACGCAAATAGCGATCGGAACATGGTCCATGCCGGAAATGCGCCTTCCGTGAATACCGACTGAGATTCCACAATGGCCATAAAATTTGTTTTGCCGACGAGTGGAAGCACTGTTAACGTCGACAAAAAGAGAATGATGCATGAGATAAGAAACTGGAATCCGGTTTTTGTTGAATAATAGACGGGATCAATCCGTCTGTCTTGTTTTTCGATGACGAAGAAAGCCATTGCGTCGATAAACAAGATAAAGAGAATGATGTAGAGATTGATACCCGAAGAAATCCCGAAGATTTTTCCGCTGAAAGGAATTATCAGAAATGGTACGAAATTGAGTGTAAAAAGTATTGCCGAAGCGACGGCAACTTTCCGATCTTTTTTCGTCGTTATCAGAAATTGCGATCCGAAAAAGGATTTTATACTGTCAATGATTTGCTGGATAACGCCATTTTTGGTTTTTTCCGGCGAAAAGATTTTTAGCGTAATCTCACCAAACAGACGTTTTTCAAAATAGTAGGATATAAGAAACAAAGCGATAGCGAGAAGAAAAAGCGGGATGGCATACTGGGAAAAGGCGACAATCATCAAAATAATGTCAGGAACCCAAGACAACCATGAAATCGTTTGGTAATATTGAAAAGTCGAAGTAATCATAGGACAGATTCTCCATCTGTGAAAATACTCAGGCTGGCGAGGATCATGTCGATATCGGAAATAGACTGACCGGTAATAATATCGTTAATTACTGAGATTTTCAGGTGCGGCGGCTTGTAAGTAACGAAACCGTCTGCATTGATTTGACAGAACAACTCGCCGCTGGGAGATTCAACCGTGACCTCGACTGGGGAATTTGCATATTGAATATCTGATTTTTCTGTGGCATGGGATTGATCGCGCGAGATTTGTATCAGTGCTTGCGAAATAATCCGACAACTTTCGTGGATTTCCTTCAGGCGGACGTAACAGCGATCCCATGAATCACCCACCGAACCTTTCAAACCTTTGCCGGTCGGAACATTGAAGTCGAGTGACTGATATATTGAATACGGAATTGTTTTTCTGGCATCGTTTGATATTCCGCTGGCTCTCAAATTTGCACCCGAAAGATCAAACATTCTTGCCTGTTCGGGAGAAATCGTTCCCACCTTAGCGCTTCGATGGATGAAAATCGGATCGGTGTTCAGTACGTGCTCATAGTATTGGATTTTAAGGGAAAATTGTCGGATAAAAACGTTAATCGCTTCGATAGCACGTGTTGGAAGATCATGCCGAATTCCTCCGACTTGGATGAAATCGGACAATGGTTTGGTGTCAAATAATTTGAATAAATCGTACAAGGCATCGATATCGCGAAAAGTAGCGCGATACAGATGCGGAATGCCGACATTATATGCAAGTGTGGCAAAGAAATACAGATGTGCAACGATCCGCTGAAATTCCATGACCATGACTCGAGACAAGTCTTCAACAAACGGCGGTTGGGTGTGATTGGCTTTCTCAATGGCGAGAATGCGGGAGAAATGTCTGTCAAAAGAGGAAAAAATGTGACGAGAGAAATAGTCGTTTGATTCGTCAAAATTCTCTGCGGTCGGTTTCAAGTACGGATTATCCAAATCGGTGGTGGCTGAGAAACTGACGATTTTATCCTTCTCAACCTGAATCGTGTAGTGGATTTTATAATGAGAATTAGGAAAATTGAGCGTTCGATCAAGAATTTTCATAAATAAGTTGATTCCTATTGTCTGGAATTCCGGTATTCAATCCTTATTTCAATTATACATATCACAAAAAACAAATTTAATTTACCAGCAATCGATAGGAATGTCAAGAAAGCGTGCAATATTCTGCCAAGAAAATCTGATCGCTTAAGTGTTGTCTTTTATTTTTCAGTAGCGTAATTTCGCAAGGATGGAAAAATTAAATGAAGGCGAATGATGAAGATTAGCAAAACGATACAGAGTACATTAAAACTCCAAGACTATTCCAAAAAACCGACAATCGACGGAGTGAAAATCGTTCAACTGCGGCGGTTTAATGATGACGGCGGTTCATTTACTGAAATTGCTTGTCTGACAAATGGGGCGCTGAATGATTTGCCTGAAGTAAAAATTGTTCAGATCAATTACAGCGAAGTGGAACCGGGCGTAATTAAGGCTTTTCATGTTCATTTTCAGCAGATAGATGTTTGGTACGTTCCGCCCAGCGACAAAGTCATGCTAATACTTGCTGATTTGCGAGAAGACTCCGCGACAAAGGACATAATAATGAAGATCATTTTAGGCGATGGAAATTCGAAACTCGTGATGATTCCGTCGGGCGTTGCGCACGGTTGCCGTAATATTTCCGGGAAAGCATCCCGAATTTTTTACTTCATGGATAAGAATTTTACCGATGACCCGAGAAAGTGCGATGAATATCGCCTGCCGTGGGATCACTTCGGCGCGGAAATCTGGGAAGTGCAAAAAGGATAGTCCAAAAAACGCTTCTACTCTGCCGCGGCGGAGGAAAAGGCGAAGCAATTTGAACTACGGAACCCCGCAAATTGTAGGGAATGAACACAAATAGGCACTAATATTTTAAATATTTCCTAACCCGTTTTTATCTGTGTTAACCTACTCGTCTCGGAGGGGAAAAAAGACGGAATAATTTGAACAGCGAGTTCGCCTGTGGTGAAAAGTTGTTGTGGGCTCTAAAGTCTGGAATTGGTTTTTAGGTTTTTGCGGATCAGAATGGCAGTCTTGGAGAATGATTCGTACTCTATTTAGATATTTCCTTCGTCTTTACTTTTGTTCGTGCCTCTGTGTTTAAATAATATTTGCATTTAGCGAAATCTGTCGGTAAAATAATCCCGCACTTGATTTTGAGACTCTCCGAAAGGATTTTGACAAGCGAATCGCTTTTCCGTTCTTTGGCATTGCGGGTGAATGCTTAGAATTGTCCGGGAGAAGAGAAATAGGCAAAATTGCCTCGTTTTCATCCATCAAAAACAAAACACAATCCAGATTACTATTACGGTAAAAACTACTTCAATAACTGATTATCTATTTTAAACTGAATACCAATCGGATGAAAAATCTTCCCACCGGCAAAGGGGATCCATTTTACGGAGAAATATTTGTTGACTAATTCTAAAATTAATTGTACACTTATTTCGCTATTTTAAATAGGGATCATCCGCGGATAGTCATTGCACCGATACTTTATCCCGGAAACAAGCGTTGTTTGAAAAAGGATTGATTTCAAGAAATGGATCCCGATGCTTCGGGACAAATGACTGGTACGGCGAACTAAAATTCAAAGCGTTCTTTTAAATCGACAGCTTTAGACGTTTCTCCTTCGGGAAGACATATTAGGTTACTTTTAGAAGTAATAGGCGGGAATTTTATTGCCTGTTATTTCACAGGTTTTGATGAAATATTTCTGAACTGCTCCGTTGTGACATGTGACTGACGGAGCGGAGCCGTGCCCCGAGGTTGGAGGAAACTTGACCACGAAATGCACGAAACCAACCAAGGGTGCGGGAAACCCCGTAAAGTATAGGGAAAGAAGACGGAAACGATAATAAGTACATATGCAATGAAAGTTTAAATGGACTCATATCAATAAGAGGTACAAATGGACAAAATTGATTCGTCAAAATTAGTATTCTTTCTTGGTGGCCACGACGCAGAAATGGATACCATACGGGGAATTCTTACTAGTAAATGGATACTCCAATACGATAAAAATCTTACTTGGGGGGCAAAACTTTCTGATTATTCAGAAGAAATAAAGCAATTGAAATCAGAACAAGTTCCAATATTAGTTGAACTGAATATCGATATTTCAAAACCAGAAAACGCACTCGTCATTGATCACCATGGAGAACAAGCGGGGATTGATAAAGAAACCTCTATTGAACAAGTAGCAAACTTACTCGGAATCAAACTAGACCGCGGGCAACAACTTATTAGCGCGAATGACAGAGGCTACATACCTGCAATGAAGGAAATGGGGGCGACTAATATAGAAATAGAAAAAATCCGCGCTTATGATAGAAAGTGCCAAGGTGCGACTGAAAAAGACGAACAGTTATCTGAACAATCCATCCGCGAACAATCTGAAGTTCTTGGTGATGATAAATCTACAATTCTAATCACAAGTTTAACCGATAAGACTTCCTGCGTGAATGACCGACTCTGGATTGAATACGAAGGGAAATTTACTGACATCTTTATTATCAGTCCACCAAATACACTAACATATTCTGGGTCAGGCAAAATGATTAAACGGTTAAGGAAGTATTATGAACATCAGAAGAGAAGTGATGGGAGCATTGAATTCTGGTCTGGTGGAAATCTTCCTGAGTATGGCTACTTTGGGGCTAAACCAGCTTTATCAACAGATTTAATTAAAGCAATGGTCGAAAAACCAATTATTTCTCAGCACATTTTTATGTTTCCTTTTAAAATTGAGAAAAATGAAACGGAAAAAAATCAAAGTCGAAATCGTAAGGTTGATGGTCAAAGCAAAAAAGTTGATACTTTACGAGATAAATATTATAATCTTTTAAAAAATGATGGGTGGGAAGAGAAAATCTACAGGATTACTGACACTAAACTTAACTATAACGAGTTTGTTTACTTTCATGATTATATCAGAGAAGTGTTATTTCCGAATCCTTATTCCGAAAATGAATTGCAATCTTCAATTTATTTTGAAAAGAGCGTCGATAGTGACTCTGAAATGGTTATCCATATCAAAACGAAAAACGGTCCTATAAGATATTATCTTGAAATAGATCATGTTGCCCTGCGTTTATTTGATGACGAAGTCGGAATCTTAACCATAGAGTTGTTGAATTATTGTTATTCAAATATTGATGATATACTCAAAATCAACGATTTCGGTCGAAGGATTTATCCTCAATATTTAGGAATAAACAACGGAATTGATGCGCCTAAAATGTCCTTTTTCCCGGATCGTATTGAATTCAAATTGAGTAAAATTTTTACCGATCAAACATTTGGGTTAGAGGATTTTTATGACGCCAGTTTGGATAATACTAAACATCGTCATCTTAAAGTAGCCCAGTATATAACAAGAACCCTTGGGGACAGTTTTTGTCGTCAAAATGTGTTATCACCGGTAATTGATGATCGTATGTTTGTCATATGTTGGTATGGTAACAGCAAATTGATAAGTTCTTTACAAGAATGGAATGACAAAGAGCATTGCTTTAATTACGAAAATAGTGATATCTGGTATAAGTATGTTTTTATCGATGGTAACGATATTGGGATTGCTAACCGAAAGATGATGCACGAATTAATTGAAGATACTACTTATTCACGGTGGGTGGAATGGAGTACATTGTTTGGGATAAGTCGTTATAGTTTGGTTTGTTTGACAGATCGCAGTCTTTTTGCATATAATTATGCGCGGGTTCATATGGAGCGGATCTACTATCAAATCGCTGTTATGTTGCTTATTCAGCGAACATCAATCGTTAAATTTTCTGATAATGCTGCAGAGATTAGTAAAGAAATAAAACCTTATATAAATAAATCAAATCAAAATCATCAAAATCAGGATGATAAACCCGACCTAAACGATATCGTTGAAAAAGTAAGATCGTGTGATGAACAAATTATACGTTTTACTAATACACTGTGTCAAAAAGAAATTACTCCTCAAGAGCAAGGCATTGAAATATATCAGAAAGGATTAACAGTAATGGAAATTGAATCCAATCTGAGGAATCTTAAAGAAAAAGTACATGATTTGTTCAACTTTGTTGATTTGGCAAATGAGCGCGAGACTTCAAAAGGAATAGGAGTGTTTACTGTAATCAATGCTGTATTTCTTCCCCTGGCTCTCTTAGCCAGTATCTGGGGTATGAATTTGTATTTTATGAATAATTTTTATAGCAATAATGACACCGGACTCAGCATATTGTCAATGAATCTTATCTCAATTCTCGTATTTGGACTATCGTTGGTGTTTATAATTGGATATACTTCAAATCTTCTCGGAGAAATTAAGCAAAATTCTGATTTACAAGTGACCGATAAAAAATTCCTGGTTAAAACCTTATGCCATCCATTTAAAAAATGTTTTATACGGATACTCGGAATAATCATGCTGATTATTATGGTATTAACGATATTTTTACCAAATATCATTACTTTGATATTAAAATGGAGTAAGTAATGGCCAAACTAACTATTAAATTAATTCAACACTCTCCGATTATTCATTTCCAGCATGAGCAAGGTGGGGCAACTCTCAGAGCAACAGAGATCAAGCACTATTTAACACAGTATATTAAAGATATAGACAAATATTACAAAGAGGGTTTTGGAAAGGAAATTGACAGGCAAATTTCACCAGGTAATGGTATTTACCGAATATCTATAGAACCATCGACGATTATAGAACGTATCATCCCAAAACGATTGGTTGGTAAAGATGTCAGTGAATATAAATATGAAGGATTTGGAGAGTTTAAGGATAATCCAGTAACTACTCATGACCAAATTATGCAACATTCCCAATATTTCGGCGACATCAAAGAAATGCTCACCTATCAAGATCCGGTAGTCGTCACTTTTTTCTCTTTTGATTTGAATATCCTGACCAAGGTTTATTATGCTTTACCATTCATATTTGCTCTGGAAAATTTTGGTACACGGGCGAATAAAGGTTTTGGATCATTTTTTATACGGGAACAACCCGTAATAGACTGGGATAATTCTAAAATAAATGGAAAAATTGATCTTAATATTAACAGTGTTTTAACGGGAACCCACAAAGATTTTTATTTCTTCAAAACGAATAGCAACAGATCAGAACCATATAAGTCAATTTTTTATTTCTATAATGCATTGAAAGGAGGAATAAACGAAGACTTAAATAAAAAAAATCCACAACCAAATAAATACCTGAAATCACTGTTATGGAAATATTTTAATCAAACTAAAACTCCATCTAAAATATGGGAAAAGAGATTAATTAAAAAGCATTTATATGATGATATTGATAAAGATCCTCTAAATGGAAATTATAAATTTCTCAGAGTCCTTTTAGGATTTACACCTGAGTATACATTTCATAAAAAGCCACACATAAGGATGGATAAGGCCTACCACTATGTTGATAGTAAGGGGAAGGACAGAGAAGATGAAGGATTTTTTGATATTAATAATGATACGATATTTTACGTCAAGAATCCGAAAATAGAGCGATCCGTTTCGCCAATAACTTTTAAGCCGATAAAGATCAATGGCGGTTATAAGGTATTCATAATTCTAAAACCTGAATATTATACAGAAAAATTAGATAATCAAGAATTTGATATCAGAAATGAGAAGTTTAATATTCAGGATCATAAAGATGATAAAAAGGTAACTTGGAAAGTGACAATGCCGACTATTCCTGATTTCGATCTAAGCGGTTTTATTAAGTGGGCATTTTCTGAAATAAATAAGGACACATCTAACTATTTTATAAGAGATATCAAAGTCATGGAGATGGATGGAAAAGAGGTTTAAATATGAATGATAATACTTTATCCTATGCCGGCTTCACCATCGGCCCGATAAATGATGTCTTAAAGCATGCCCGCAAGACCCGCGAGATGTGGTTTGGCTCGTACTTTTTGTCCTGGTATATGGAAGAGTTTGAACGAGAATTACAAAAGAATAACAAGATTAACTTTCTGACTCCATTCATTGAAAAAAAAGAAAATGACCGAAGAGCCGGACTCTACCCGGACCGGTTTGTCCTAACATCCGAGCAATCGTCAGATGAAGTGTTGAATTTGATAGAAAAAGCCGGGGACGAGACGCGGAAATTCTTCGTTGACCTTATAAAAGGATTGGATGGGAAATACGGAATAAAATTCTTTGCGAAAACTGATGTTGATAAGATTCTCAATGGCTTTCTCCAAACCAATATCGTTGTCCTTCCGGCTGATGGTATTCAAGAAGACAATGCTATCGAAAAATTCTGGAATTACTTAGACGCAACCGAAGAGCATCGACATTTCACGCTTGGGAAGAGTGAAGAAACTTGTCAGCGGTGCAAAACGTTGCCTTCAGTTGCGACGGCGGAAGTCATGGACGGCGAAAAGGAAAAAATATGGAAACTTTGTCCACTGTGCCTTTTGAAGTTGTTTGCTTTAGAAATTGTTGATGTTCAGAATAAAGTCTCGGGTCGGCATCGCTATCCTTCTACCGGTGAAATTAGTGCAGTTGAACTTATAGAAGAATATAGAACAGAAGATGGATGGTATAGAGGTAGTTTGAAAAAATATCTGGAAAAACACGATGAGATTGATTTTAATGATAAAGAATTCATAGAAATTGTTAAAAATAATACGAAAATCAGGTGCCAAGAAATTAAGCCATATCACAAATACATCGCTATTCTGAATGCTGACGGAGACGGAATTGGAAATCTGGTGAAAAAAGAGAGTGAATCCTTACAAACATCAGAAATGGGAAACTATATTAACGAATTTTCAAAAAAATTATTCCAATCCGGAGTTGACAATTTTGATCTATGCTCGAGTTATTCAAGTTCAGTAAAGGATATCGGCGAGCCGATTTACGTCGGTGGTGACGACGTCCTTGCATTTCTGCCGGTTGCTTACCATACTTCAGATAAAAGAATCACTACGATTATTGATGTTGCTCTGGCGCTGAATACAAAATTCAAAGAGTTGTTAGGTCAGGACGTCGGTTTAAGCATCGGTATTAGTATCGCTTATTATAAGCATCCGTTAGCTGTAACACTTGAAAAATCCCGGGAAATGTTGTTCGGTATCGCAAAAAATCAAGTTGGAAGGGATACACTCGCCATTCACCTGAAAAAACATTCCGGAAATGACGCGCAGGTCATTTTTTCATTCAGGGAACCCGAGCGGCTTGGACAATTTAATGGATTATTAAAGGCTATATTACTTTCTGAAGAGGATCTGATGGGTTCGATCCATTACAATCTGCTGAGGTTCAAAAATCTACTGATTCATATTGAAACAACGGAACAGTTGACGAATTTCTTTGATAATAATTTCAGCGATCAACTGAAATCTGGATATACCGGAATTGATTATGTCAAGAGAATGTTTGAATTAGCACTCGGACTCGATATGCGCTGCAGTCCAGTTACGGATCAAAAAAAAGCCGTCAAAGACGTGCTGGATCAACTTTGGTTTATCAAATTCTTAGCCGGTAAGGAGGAGGAATGAAAATGCAATATCTAATCACATTCAAACCATACAGTACCTTTTTCTTCGGTACATTCAAATCGTTCGGAGAAGGTTATTATGCCGAATCGAGCCGGTTTCCGCTCCAGACCACAATCGTCGGTTGCCTGCGGAAAACTATACTTAATCAGAAGGGCTGGCTTGACAAAGACGGAAAATATCCTGATTTTTCATTAGTGAATCAGGAAATTCACAAATATACCGGAACGGTTGAAACGGTCTCCCTTGATTCATCAGATTTAAACTTAGGAGTCATTCAACAAATCTCACCAGTCTTCCTCGTACGTCAGGATTCCGGTCATCTCTGCCCCGACGATTTTCTGTATCCGGTTCCCCAAGACATCGATTATCACTATGATCCAGTTGAAAAAGATGATGAGGGTAATAAATTGATAACTGGTTTTGATTATCTTAATTATACATTAATCAGAGAATCAGAAAAAAAGGAAGTAATTATATCCCGAATCCGCAATCCGAAAAATGATCCGCCTGATTATCTTGGCGATCGGGATTTCTGGGAAAAATACATCCGCCATGAAAAAATTCCCTATCACCCCTGTTGTAAATCGGACAATATCTTCACAGACGCTGTTCAACAAGGCATTGCCCGGGATGAGAACCGGCAAACTCAAGAGGGCGCATTTTTTGAAAAACACGCTTATCGCCTGGCCAAAGGCTATTCATTCGGCGTGATTGTCACTTTTGACGGAGGATGTCCTTTGAAAAATGACGACGTCTTCCTGGGTGGCGATAAATCCCTTTTTCACATGAGAATCACATCATTTGTCGAACTGGAAAGTCAAAAGTATACCGGGCATCCGGTCATTAATCACATTCTCGGGCTGGAACCGCATGATGTACCTTCTGACAATGACTTTAAACATGTCTGTATCTCGGCTCTTTTTGGGAAGAATGAACCGGTCGGATTGGAGCACGCACTAATACCTGGACTGGAAGCGACCCGCTCTCTGGAATATAAAAAGTTACAAACCGATTCTTTTTGTGGCATTCCACAAAGTTCCGTTTTTTACCCTCAAAAGGAAAAAACATTCACATGGAAAGGTTATAAAATGGCAACGAAGATTGGATATAATTTTATAATAAAAGCGAAGAAAGGATTTTAATATGTACACATATCAAGCTTATCTCATTGAAACCATTACCAACCTGCACGTCGGTAGCGGCGGAGAACAAATCGGCATTGTTGACAATCAGATCCAGCGCGATCCTGTCACCGGTTTTCCTATCATTTTTGCTTCGAGTCTAAAAGGCTCGCTAAGAGATCATGTCGAGAAAAATTATGAAGTCACTGAAAATAACAATATTGTTGATGTTTTCGGCGGCGCTTTTGATCTTAATGCAGATGATAAACCGGAAAATTCTACCAATTCTCAAAATGAAAGTAACCAAACTGCCGGAGCTAGTTCAACGAAGGAAGAACCGAGAAAGAAACGTACCCTCAAACCGGGAAAGGTCGTCTTTTTCGATGCACATCTATTGACTCTGCCTTTGCGAGCTTCTCAAAAGGTCTATTACAACTGCACCTGTCCGGCGGTCTTAGATAATTATACCGAGCAAATGGAAACGTTTGGCATTCAGTTGGGCTCAACCGAAAAGCCATCTTTTGGAAATGACAATTCGTATTTTCGGGTATTCGATCCGGTCGCTTCAAATTTGGAGATTGAAGATTTTTATATTAAGGATCTTCAACCAAGCGAAGATAAAATTGAGAGTTTCCTTAAATCTTATGCGGGTATAGGTAAATCCAATTTTGCTCTGTTTAATAATGGACATTTCACGGAAATCTGCAAAACCGGCCTGCCGGTTATTGCCCGGAATAGTTTGGATGAGAATGGCATCAGTCAGAATCTGTGGTACGAGGAATTCCTGCCGCGGAGAACCCGGTTGTGGTTCGTTTTAGGGTTTCCGGAGAAATATGAAAATAAAGAGTGGCTGGAGAGAAAAATCTGTGTCGATAAAATCGTTCAAATTGGCGCTAATTTCTCAATCGGTTATGGCTATTGCCGGATTTATAAACTGCCTTTTCCGGAGGTGAAATCATGAACCGGAAAAACATCGACGCCTGGATTCCAATAGCGATTAAAGAAATCCAGGAATTACAAATTCGTAAACGAACGGATAAAAAAGAGAAGGAATGGGGAAACGGAATTCCATCCCGGTATTTCGGATATGTTGATTCCTTTGGTCCAACGATTATTCAGTCGGGATTAAGACGTGCGCTTACATTTTACTCCGAAGAAGACAGCCAAGCCGACCGCAAGGAAATTGCGTCTATTATCCAGAACGTACTGAAAAAGGGAGACGTTTTAAAACCTGGGGATAATCTTAAGGGTTTAATTAATTCCATGAATGATACGAATAAATTTTTCTGGCGCAACCGGATTCTGGAAGCGATTATCGCCTGTAAAATGGCTCTCAAATTATTTCACCGGGTAAAACCGGAAGAAGTTAAAAACAAAATTGAGGAGACAACATGACAACCAATGCCTCTCACATTTTTTACATCGCAAGAAGTGAGAACTATGGTCAATCGATTGATGACAAAACTACCGGTGAATTTCTCGGGATGACCACCTCATCAGCAAAACTTCATGAAATCGATTTTGATGATTATTTCCGGATTCCGGGAACGAAAACCTTCTCTTTGAAGATGATATATCCAGGTTTAATCATAGGGGCCGGCTATTCGCATGTTTACCGAAAGAAAGAGAATGAAGATAGGGATAAAGAGAAAAAGCAAGACTTTCAACTGGGTTTCTTCTTCGACCACACGACCGGTATGCCAGTTATTCCGGGCTCTTCGGTCAAGGGTGTTTTAAAAGCGGTTTTTCCTAAACCGGGAGATCAAAAAGAAATCAGGGATGAAAAGGAAAAATACATTTTAGAAATTGGGGGAAATAAACTAACAAAGGATCTGTTATCAAATTGGGAGGAAATCTTTTTCAAACGGAATCAGGTCTTCCATGATGCTTATCTTTCAGGCATTTCCACCGGAACGAAAATATTCGCTGATGATTACATTACACCTCACACGAAGGGAATTTTTAAAAATCCGGAACCGCACCGTTTCCTCAAGATCGCGCCCGGCGTAACCTTCACTTTTCAATTCAAACTTCATGATTTTTTCCTGAACGGAGATATGGTTTTAAGCAAGGCTAATATTAAGGAGATATTCAAACAAATCCTGCTGGACTTTGGTATCGGCGCGAAACGCAATGTCGGTTACGGAGCGTTCATCGGATAAAAATGAAAGATGTGCGAGGCAAATTGACGATATTGAAACGAATATGAGGTAAATGACAGATTTACAGCAGGTAACATTCTGGAATGAAGCAATTATGCCTCGCACGGTATGCGACTAATTGAATATTAACAATTTATATCAGTAGATAAGGAGGCGCAAATGAGAGAAATGTTCATTAGCAGACCAAGAAATGGCCCTGCTTCGCAAACGGCCTGGCAAGACCCTGAAACTGAGTGGGTTACAGACGGGCGGTAATAAAAGAATGAGGCGTAGAGCCAATCGAGACGCGTCAGCGTGTTATTGGTTGAAACCTGAAAGATCGGAAAGTAATAAAAGAATGAGGCGTAGAGCCAATCGAG
>PEYN01000113.1 GCA_002774355.1 Candidatus Marinimicrobia bacterium CG08_land_8_20_14_0_20_45_22
ATATTTATCGAAAATCAGCGCGCTGTTCCACTTTCCGCCGGTGTCGCGTCCTAATTGCCAGCCGTCCTTGACCTGTGTTGCGGCTTCCCACGTCCCATCGGATTGCACGACGATTGTTCTGCCATCTTCAAACTGCAGTTCAAGATAGACGTTGGCTATCGAAGGCAATCTCGGCTTGTAACCTTGAACCGTAACGGTGATGATGTTCTTGCCTTTTTCCAATTTGTCGAGCACGTCCCACCAGCCGATCCGCTGATTCTCGACTAAAAGCGAGAGTGATTTCGTCGCGGTGATTCGCCCAACGGATTTACCATTGATAGAAATGCTCGCCTCCGAATTGGCGATCATCTGTAAGTTGGCACTTTTTATACCGTGAAGCCGCTCAAGTTCAAACGTCTTTCGGAGAAACGCAGGCGCAGGTTTATCGGAATCGGGATTCTGTTTTGACGTGATAAATTTGGATGTAAGCGTTATCGGAATCTGAACCGAATGGGCGAACAAACTTTCCCTCGTCGTTTCAAAATAAGCCATTTGGACACGGAATAGGTTGAGTACGCGTGAGAGATTGTCCGGTCGGTTCGTTCTCAGCCAGAGCGATTTATATGAATGTTCCAAATCGTTCAGGTTTTCGATCAGCGCCGTGCAATTTTGCTGAAGAAGATTCCAGTCGTTTTCAGTAAGCGTCGGCTCTTCTTTGTTTGCTTCGATTCGGCTGACATCGCGCGTGAATTTCAATCGTTCGCCCATGAAAATGCTCATTTTTGCGGCGAACTCGAAATAGTCGAGATAATAAACGTTCGTCTTGATAACCGGACGAAGGTCATCGATCAATGACAGCTCGACGTTCCCGTTTTCGACGAGTTGGCGACTGCGGATCAGAATTTTACCTGCGGATTCATCCGTTGGGAAAAACGGTTGGCGAAAGATTTCCTTAAAGTTAGTCAGGTTCGGGATTTCGTTCAAATGGATCAAAAGCGATGATAGCCGGGAATCCTCGCATCCGAAGAACTGCCGGAAAAATCGCCGGTTGATCGTTTCTCCGTCCATGCCCGGCGTATTCCACGAAGACTCCGCGCCGTAGGCATAGCCGAGATAATTCCATTCGCGGAAATTCGGACCGCCGTAATCGCCCCACGTCGAGTTGATGGAGCCGAGCGCTTTCATCTTGTAGCCTTCGAGATTGATGTTGGAAATGTTGATCCACGCGGCGTCGTAATTCGGGATCACGTTCAACCAGTTTTGGATTCCCGGTGAGACGATGACCTGAAAACCGGAGTCTGCGAATTGCTTGATCGATGGATAATTATCGGTCGGCGAATAATGCCAATCGACGATGATAATGTCTTTGGGAATCTGGTTAAGAATATCGGGATGGCGCAGAATGATGTCGCCGTACATCATCACGTTTTTACCGTAGGATTTTACCTTATCGTACACTTTTTGGTAATGCCGCGCATGGATTTTTGAGACGCCTTCTTTCGCAACCAGATCACGGTTGGCACCCAGCCCGACATCCCAGGATTCGTCGGCGCCGATGTGGAAATATTCCGATTCAAATAGCGGAATCACCTCGTCGAGCAAATCGAACAGGAATTTATCCGATTCGGGATTCGTGGAATTCAGCGAACCCGCGCCGGGATACTCGGCGAATTTTCCGTAGTTCGGCATCGTGAGAATATTTTCAAAATGACCGAGCGTTTGGAAAACCGGAACGATTTGGACATGAAGTCGCTTCGCATACGCCTGAATCTCGCGGATTTCATCTTTGGAAAGTGCGCCGCGTCCCATGCCGATGTCCGGATATTTTTCCAATTGAATGACGTCTTCCATGTAGGGAACAAATACATTGATCTTGTTTTCGGCCAGAAAGCGGATGATTTGCTTAAAATTGTCCATCGTGGAAACCTGACCGCGGCTGAAATCGTCTGAGACGCCGCGCCATTTCATCGATGGAAAATCCTGAATAAGCACGCACGGGATTTTTCCCTTTTCGGCGGAACGGATCATCTGTGTCAGCGTCATCAGCCCGTAGAATAAACCGGTCGGATTTTGTGCGGCGACAGTGATCTTGTTTGGTGAGATGTCTAGAAAATAACCCTCTTCTGTCATTTCCGGCGTAAAATCATAAGCAGGTTTTTTATTTGCGTTCGTATCAGAAGAAGCGATGACAAGAAATATGGATGCCGGTGCGGATTTATCACCGACGCGGACAACGTTTGTCTGAATTCCGAAAGAATTGGCGATAGCTTCGCGGAGAATATTGACGCCTTCGTCGTCTGACGTGATGCTATCGTCTAAAATGATCTGAACCGAAGCGAGTCCGGTAAAACCGAACGAATCAGGTCGAAATTGGACACTTTGCGGCGTTGGAATAACGGACAGATCAGCGGCGGTAGAAATTGCCGATAACATGACTATTCCCGTGAAGAACTTGATTATTTTTCTCATACTTTTTCCTTATCAAAACAGAGTTTAATCGATAAAAATCAGTCGCGCGACAAAATGTCGGAGACTCGATTCGCCTTTTGCGACAATCTTCATTCCTTTCAGGCTGTCCTTGTCGTGGTACAATTCGATGAGCGACTCGGCAACGTACCGAAGATGTGATTCCGTATAAACGCGGCGTGGAATCGCAAGCCGGACGAGGTCTAAATCGGGATAGATCATTTCTCTGGTATTTGGATCTTCATGTGCGAACATGTAACTGCCGATTTCCACAGCGCGAATTCCCGCGCGTCGATACAAATTGACAACGAGCGATTGTCCTGGAAATTGACTTTGCGGAATGTGCGGCAGGAATTGTCGGGCGTCGATATAAACCGCGTGACCGCCGGTCGGTTTGATGAATGGAACGCCGTTTGCTTCCAACATGTCGCCGAGAAATTTTACCTGTCCGATGCGATATTCCAGATAGTCCTCGTCCAGTACCTCTTTCAATCCGCGAGCGATGGCTTCGAGGTCGCGTCCCGCCAACCCGCCGTAAGTTATAAAACCTTCGATGAGAATCAGATGCTCTTTTAGGCGATCGGCGAGCGTTTCATCGTTCAGAGCGATGAACCCGCCGATATTTACCAGCCCGTCTTTTTTGGCACTCATCGTAGCGCCATCGGCGTATGAAAACATCTCATGAGCGATTTCTTTGATGGTTTTCTGCTGGTAGCCCACTTCGCGTATTTTAATGAAATATGCATTCTCTGCGAAGCGACACGCATCGAGAAAAAGCGGGATGTCGTAAGTTTTTAGCAACGCTTTGGTCTCGCGGATATTTTGCATAGAAACGGGTTGGCCGCCGCCGGAATTATTGGTGACCGTTAGGATAACCACCGGAATATTCTCTTTTCCGTAATGCCGAATGGCATTTTCCAATTTTTGTAAATCGATGTTGCCTTTGAATGGATGAATGAAATCGAGATTTTTTCCCTCGTCGATCACCAAATCCAGAGGAACGCCCTGATTTGCCAGAACATTGGCGCGCGTCGTGTCGAAATGGCTGTTGCTTAAAACGAATTTTCCTTTGTTGACGACTGCGGAAAAGAGAAGATTTTCAGCGACCCGTCCTTGATGCGTCGGAATAACGAATTTCAGTCCAGTCAAACCGCGAATGGTTTCTTCGAAGTGAAACCAGTTCCGGCAATAGGCATACGCTTCGTCGCCGGTTTGGAGTCCCGCCCATTGATTGTCGCTCATAGCGCCAGTGCCACTGTCGGTCAGCAGATCGATATAAACCTTTTCGGACGGAATGGCAAAAAGGTTATAACCAGCCTGCTTCAGTAGTTCTTCCCGTTCTTCCGGCGTTGTCTTGGAAATTTTTTCAATAACTTTGATACGAAATGGTTCGGGGATATAATTCGACATAAAATCTCCATATAAAATGGGTTATCAAAATATGAAGACAACCGAGACGATCGTCATTTGCTTTTGGGCAGTTTTTCCTTCAGCGCATCGAGGCTTTTTTCCGATTCTTTCTGGCTCTTCTTGAAAATTTTCTCGGCTTGTTTTTCAATCTGCTTCACCATCTTCGGTTTTTGCGCGTTTTTATAAGTCAATCCCAGCGCCAGCGCCAGAATTAAAAACGAAACGATCGCCCATTTGATCAGTTTGGACAAAACCATCACGATGAAAAGCACCAGAACGCCGATCAGCGCCGCCGCGGCGATCGGGTTGGATGATAGATATTGAATCCATTCGTTCATAGAAAACTCCGTTGATATCCGTTTATAATAATCCCATGAATTCGCGTATCCATTTGCGTTCTGCCTGAATCAGCGTCAGCGGGCGAGTCAACAGTCCACGCTTGACCGTTTCGTTCAGGTTGCAGTCTGTGAGTTCGCGAACCTTGATCTGAATCTGCCGACTTAGTTCGGCGTCGTATAGCGAGAGTGATTCCTTCAATTCGGCACGACCGAGAAGGTGGGCAAAACACAGCGCGGCTTCAAAAGCCGATTCGGTGCGTTGCGGAACCGAAAGAGACTTCATCATTTCCTGAGTAAAAGTTCGTTTGCCAAGGGGCGTGACAGAAAAAATGCGTTTGCCGGGAAGGTTTTGCTGGGCATCGTACCGGCTTTCAACCAAATATTCTTTTTCCAATTTCTTGAGTGCGGCGTAAATAGTCGAAAAACCGATGCTCAGCCTTTCCCGCAATCCACGTTGCTCGACAATCTTTTCAATGTTGTATGCGTGATTTTCGCCTTCGGTAACGATTCCTAAAAGTACCAATTCCACCTGCGTCATATCGGTTCGTTCCTTTGTTCCGGTTGTTGATTCGATGCGACGATACTCAAAAAAATTTCAATCATTCTGTCCGAATATTAACACTTTAGAAATTTAAATGCAACGCATTGAAAGGTCGCTATGGGAAAATCGAAAAATTACTTTTCTTTTGTCTCAAAAAAGGAGTCGTCAAGCCCGGAATTGATGACGATGTCGGAAAAAATGAGCCTAACCGTACCAGACAACGATTCAACGTTGGGAGGCGGAACATCCGGATCTTCGATCGGTTGATCTATGTTTGGGCGGTCGAGTTTCGGAATTCCTTTTTTAAAATTCATTGTTACAACCGTCGAATCCGGCAACCATTTTCCTTCGACCTGCCGATAGTGCAGACTGACTTCCGATCTTCCCGCATCTTTAACGTCCAGAATGACGCGGTCAACCGTCCAGCGTTTGGAATTGATCCAGAGAGAGATTTCGGGTTCCTTTTTGTCCGATTCTTTAGGAAACACGTCGAGAATATGATAGCGAGTTCCTTTCAGCGTTTCTATGCGGTTGTATTTCACGAGCGCGTCCGCCGGGATGAAGTTCGACGGCATAGGGAAAACGCCGACTTTCGGCATCATCGCAAAACCATTCGTCTTCATCGAGAATTTGTCAGGTTTCTTGTAAAATACCTTCACGGACTTTTTCGGCATCCTGAAGTTCGTAATATTAACGGATAGTGTTACGGTGGCGGCATAATCATCAATAGTTGAATAAATCGCGTTGACGTTGGTAAGAATTTCCTGCGGACTTTCCTGTGTCTTGCCGATGGATGTAAGCGCCGTTCCAATAAGAATCACGACGACGAAGCCTTTTTTAATTGAATCAATTGAAACCGTCATCATGTCGTGACCTCCTTTCGAATGAAACTAAGTGCGCTGATGAGATAGAAAACGAAGATGAAAATTCCCAATTTGCCAACATCGCCTGCAATTTCCCGCCACGGAATTGGATCGCTGAACGGCGCAAAGAAAACGTCAAAGTATGATGTGAAGAGGTACGGATGAATTACTTTTAATGCGTCAATTTTCAACACCGACAAAATGAACATGACGACTAATGTCGCGTAAGTTCCGATAATCGGTCCAACGGAATTGCTGGTCAGTGATGAAAATAAAAAGCAGAGCGACGCGACAGTCATCTGCACCCAAACAGCCAATAAATAAGCGATGAGAAAACGGTAAAGCGCTTCGCCTTGGCTTAGGATCAGGATTCCTTTATCAAATACAAACAAATCGCCGCCTCCGACAATCAGGATGCCGAGCCCGACGCTTAGAAGCCCGAAAACACACACGATTACAGCCGTATAAACGAATGTTGCGATGAACTTGGCAGTGATTACCTGAAACCGCGAGATTGGGCGTGTCAGCCAGATGCGAAACGTTCCTGCGGCGCCTTCGCTTGAAACAATATCGCCCGCAACTAACACGATGAAAAACGGGAAGTGCACCCAGAGTACATTCATTAGAAAGTAGGAAACGATGAGTCCGTTCACTAAAGAGCCGACAAACATAAACGAATCTTTCATGGAGTTCAGCGCATTGTCCTGAACGCCGAATCCATACATCCGTACCAAAAACATGATGACCGGTATCAAAACCGCGATGGTGATAAAACCGATGTACGTGCGCCACTTGCTGGCGATCTTGATGATTTCGTACCACGTCGCTTTCAACAACAGCGTCATTTTACATCTCGGTTCAGCAAAGTTAAATAATAATCTTCCAGCGATGTCCGCGGGATGATTGACGAAACGGCGAATTCGTTTTCCACCAAAAAGCGGGTCAGTCGCGGCCGATTCTCCGCCGGAATCTGAATTTTCAAAACGTCGTTCCCGAGCGTTACTTTTTGTATCCACGTTTCTTTTTCCAGCAGAGACGCCGCGCGTTGCGGATTATTCACCTGAACTTCGGTGATGTAGAAATCGGTTTTTCGTAGCAGATCATGCACGTTGCCCTGCACCACGAGTTTACCAGTGTCGATGATCGCTACATGCGAACAGGTTTGCTCGATTTCGTGCAGAAGATGAGACGAGAGGAAAATCGTAATGCCGAAATCTCCAGCAAGGCGAAGAATCAATTCGCGGATTTCCTTGATTCCTTCCGGATCGAGCCCGTTGGTCGGTTCGTCGAGAATGATGATCTCCGGATGATTAAGAATCGATTGCGCGATGCCGAGTCGCTGTTTCATGCCGTGCGAATAGGATTTCACCCGGTCGTCCGCGCGATCGGCAAGTTTGACGATCTCGAGAACTTCGTCGATGCGTTTGGCAGGAACGCCGCCGCTGAGTCCGGCGAGCATCTGAAGATTTCGTCTGGCGGAAAGGAATAAATAGAAATCCGGTTTTTCAACCAGCGCACCTATTTTCGCGTAAACATTTCGGTCGGTTTTCCGGAAATCTTGTCCGAAGAATGAAAACTCACCCATCGTCGGTTTGATCAATGAAAGTAAGATCCGGATGGTTGTGCTTTTCCCGGCGCCGATTTGATTCTTGACGGCTTCAATCCAGTTTTCACATTCGGCCCGGTCTTTATAGAGATGATAAATCTCGAGCGGCGCCTCTTCCAGGTTAGTGACAAAGCAGTGATAGTCATAAATATACTGGGGAAAAAGACACCCTTCTGTAATGATCTCCTTCAGGATGCGAATACCCACGAATTTCCGAGGGGCGGTCCATCCCTGACACTGATGTTCAAATTCACAATATTCTGTATTCGTCAAAGACGGAATAGATTGCCAGGTCTGTTTGCTTAATAAGTGGTTCAAATTCCTCAGTTTCACCTTGACTAAATAGGAGGCCTGATATTCTTCTATTGCCGAAAGAAGATCATTTTGAAAAAAACCACTGTCAGCCCGGAACAGCCAGCTGAAGTCACTGCCCGGTAAACGGAGAACACACTCCTTGAAAAATTCAGCCGCTCCATTGCCGGTATAAGTGTTGCCGGGGCGATACCAGGTGTGCAGACATTCCTTGGTCTTCGTGAAAAAGGCTAAGAGCGGATGATATGATTTCTGTCCCCGACACTTAGGATTAAATCCTCTTGCGGCTCCTTCGGGTGATCCATAGACCCCCCTGACCGAAGAATCAAAATCCACAATCTGAGGTCTGGCAGATGAAAAAGAATACCGCCGGTGAACTTTGCGCTGTAAATAACCGGTTACAGTAGAAAATTGATGGGCACTTTTAAACGTGAATTTCTTGATCCGACGACCCAATGTGTTTTCA
>PEYN01000114.1 GCA_002774355.1 Candidatus Marinimicrobia bacterium CG08_land_8_20_14_0_20_45_22
AAATTCCCAAAACCGCCAGCAGGCGGGCGCTAGTGGTGTTATAGTCCAGTACCGCCTGATTCATCGTAAGCCGACTGTTAAGCAAAGCATTTTGAATATCAAGCAAATCGGTATTGGAACGTCGTCCGGCGTGGTATTCAATTAACGCCAGCCGGTAACTCTGCTGAGCCTGTTCTACTGCCTGTTGCTGAATGACAATTTGTTGCTCCTTTTCGAGTAGCCGGCTGTAGCCGCTCTGTACCTGAGTGGCGAGGCTTTTCTGGAAATACTCTTTCTGCCAGCGGACTTGCTCTGCACCGGCCCGGGCTTCGTCGATTTTAGCGTTAGTTATTTTACCGTCATAGAGCGGAAATTTGGCATTCAAGCCCCATAAATATCGCTTGTTTTTATCCAGCGAAAAAGACTCCAGGCCAAACTCCCAACCGAAAAATGCCTGCGCCGACACCTGTGGTTTACGGGCAGTTTGCTGTATTTTTACCTTCGTTTCCGCCTTTTGCATTTCCCAGCCAAACTGCTTCCAAATGGGATTGTTGTTGAGCGCCTTTGCCAGTAGGTTTTCTGAATGCTCTTCGAAAGTCAATACGTGCAGAGAATCCAGAGGCATCAGAATTTGAGGCGACTGCCGTCCCATTAACAAGCCGGTTTGAAAAGAGACTGTCTGATAATCGTTTTCGATTTTAAGCAAATAACCGTCGCTGGCGGCGATGTTCACGTCAATACGATTTAACTCCAACTGCGACATGTGCCCGGATTCCACCAGCAACCGGGCGTAACGCCGGTGCGTTTCCAATTGTTTGCGGTTTTCCAGCATGATCTGACGCTGATTGATCAACGACTGCAATTGAAAATAGTTGACGGTTATGGCTAACTTGAGGTTCAATTGTTCGTTAAGCAGAGTCTGTTCAAGCGACTGAACATCCGCTTGGGCAAATTCTCTGTCATATTTCAATTTTCCACCAGTATAGACCGGTTGACTGATGGAGACAGTGGGAAAAATGTCGTGTTCGATATTACCGAGCAATATACTTCTAAAACCCGGTACAATGTCAAGATAGCTATAAGAAAAATTGGCATCGATGCGCGGCAGAAGTTCACCTTCTGTCTGTTTTAATCTTGCCTGGCCGGCTTTAGTTTGAGCGACGTTTTTTTCAACAACTCATTATTAGCAAGCGCCTCGGACACGGCATCGGCGAGAGAGATGTAACCAGTATCCGGCAACATCGGGACAGCGGATTTGGTTAACTCGATCTGAGTCGGAACTGCTTCCGAAGAATCGGATTCAGGCATCTGCGTGAGCCCGGTACCGAGCCATAAAAGTATCACAACAGGCAAAATGAAAAAATCTTTAAACGGATTCAATTTTTCTCCTTAAGATGGAATTTGCAGGGAAAGAGCATAAAGATCATTCACCTGGTTTGTTAATTCGGTCAAAGTCGTTCCAATAGCTGTTTTGTCATCGGTAAAAACCTGTTGCGCCAGATGATCGATGGTTCGGGATAGTTCTTCCATAGCGGGAGTGAAAGTTGCGCTTTTTTCCGGGAATGGCGCCTGGAATACCCGATCCCGCAGAGATTGAATTTCCGGAACGATCTCTTTCAGGGAATGCCCGTTTGAATGCAATGTCTGTGCTGATTTAATGGTTTTTCGCAGAGCAAACAGGCGGTCGGAAACATACACTAAACCGTTTTCCTCGTGCATTTTCACAAACAGGCCGCAGGCGAAAGCACAATTGTTGAAAGCCATCTGGTATTTTTTATTCTGGACGTTATACGCCATTTCATCAAACAACATCTGCATAGTCTTCAGACGCCCAGCGAATTGAGAATCTCTTGCGTATTCCGGTGGCGGATTTTTAGCATACTGTTTTGGGATTTTGTCCCAAAGAACGCCTGCCTGCTGAATTTCCTGTAAGGATTTTTGGGCGGTTGCTTCGTCATTACTTTTCATGACTTTCTGAATCAGGGCGCAATAACTGCGCATGTGCTGACGCGCCGCCAACACCTGGCTGTCGAAGTCCTGAAGAGCCGGAGATTCCGCGGCTTGTGCCAGCATTGTCATTAACAGAATCACAATCAGACCAGCAACCAATTTCATGTTTTTCATTTTAACCTCGTTATTAATTGGGAATTTTGTTGGACTATTATTTCTGACTGTCGATTAATTTCTGATGAAGGTTTCTGAGCCTTTCTGCCAGAATTTCACGGATGGAATCTTCCTGCTTTTTCAATGGGTAAGACGGAATCAGATCCAGCACATTTTCGGGTGTTAGACTAGAATTGAA
>PEYN01000115.1 GCA_002774355.1 Candidatus Marinimicrobia bacterium CG08_land_8_20_14_0_20_45_22
CAGGGAACTGTGGATGAATTTCCAGTCGGGATTGACTTCATTGGCTTTTTTAATAATTTGCGGCAGGTGTTTATTCGGATAGGCGCTGTCCATGCCGTCGAAAAGAACAAGGCAATCGCTGGTTGCCTGTTCGAGGATGTCTTCCATGGCGGCGCGAATGCCTTCCGCGACGATTTCCAGATTGCAGGTTTCTCCGTAGGGAGAGCGGATAATGGCCGGTTCTTCCTCGTGATCCTGATCGGCGCGGCAAAGATGAAATGGCAGACAGCCCTCTTCCCCCCAGCGGAATCCGTGCCAGTCGGGAGCATGCATGGTGCGTTTGGAAACGTAAATAAAAAAGGCGCCGCGGCTGACATGCCGGCTCAGACGAACGCCCAGAATCCGGGTGCCGTCCGGAGCTTCCAGAAAATATTCATTGGTGCCTTCGGTGTAATGAATTCCGCGATAAAATATGATGCCGTCGATTCCGAAACCGTCGTAAATCTGCGCCATCTGGGAAATCTGGCCATAGGAAGTCGGGGTATAACCGACCCGCGACGTTTTTCCAAATGAATCGCCGACGCGTTTGCCCATCAGTAGATTGCGAATGAGCGACTCACCGTTCACGGTGAATTCTTCCGGCAAGGTGTACCATGGCCCGACGATCAGCCGACCGGCTTTGATCAACGCTTCCAGTCGCGAACGATTCTCAGGTTTGATTTCCAGATAATCGTCTAAGAAAATGGTCTGGGAATCGAAATTGAAATATTTATACCCAGGATCGGTTTCCATTAAATCCAGCAGATTGTCGATTAATTTGACTAAATGCAGGCGGGTTTCCTGGAACGGGAAACGCCATTCACGATCCCAGTGAGTATTGGATAAAATATGGATGGTTTTTTTGGTACTCATAGTGTTTTCTTTATCTTAAAATTAATAATCACGGTTGGCTAACCAGATTGAGTGAATCAGGTCATAACTAGCCAACGGCATGCCCCGGAAGACGCAATTGGACGTGCAGAAAATGTAACCGCCGCCGGGTTTGGCATGCGTCAGGCAATATTCGGCGCTGGCACGCACCTGTTCCGGTGTGCCGGTCTGCATCAGCGAACAATCGACGTTGCCACAGAGAGCCACCTGTCTGCCGTAATTTTCTTTCACGAACTTGATATCGACGCCGGCCATTGGATCCAGGGAATGCAGGGCATGTGGTTCGGCGTCGAGCAGGTAGCGGATAATCGGCATGATATTGCCATCGGTGTGTTTGATTACATAAGCGTCGGCCTGGCGGAAATAGGTGACGGCTTCTTTCAGGTACGGAGCGATAAATTCTTCAAATTGAGTCGGACTGATAAATGGTCCGGCATTGAAACAATAATCGCAACACAGGATAAATCCGTCCGTCCCGGCTTCCAGCATTTCATGGCAGCGAACGAAACTCTCGGTGACATTTTTACGGGCGACTTCATGCATATATTCCGGACGGTCGATCAGGTCGAAGCAGAACTGCTCCATATTATTGAACGGAATCATAAAGGTCGGGTCGTTGTGGCACATTACCATGAATTCGTCGCCGGAGATTTCGCGGATTTCTTTGATCGTATCGCGCACACCGGTTTGGGCGGCGCTTTCATGCTTTCCCATGGTGCGGTTGATGAAAATAATTGAATGATCGAAACGCCGGGCGACGTCAACATACAGGCGGGCGTTATATTTAACCTTGTCGGTATAGCTCATGCCGGTAACGTCCGGATCGACCGGTCCGCCGATCCAGGTGCGCCCCTGAAAATCGCGTTCGGTCTCGTCGAAAACTAACTCGAAAGTCGGCACAAAATCCGGCGTGCCGCCATTCAGGACAATTTTCACTCTTTTACGATGATTCATAGATTTTTCCATAATTGAAAAGGGATTAGATGATTATTGACAGTATTTCTTCAAAATTATTACAATAATGAGAACAGAGGGATCGGGTACCACTTTCGGCGATATTGCCATCGGACATGCCGATTGGACTGAATCCCGCCAGCCGAATGGCCGCAATTCCGGCGCCGCTGTCCTCGATACCGATGACGTGATGGCGATTCGAGAATGGAATGCCCAGTCCGACCCGGGCGATTTCGGCGTAAAGCCAGGGATGCGGTTTGGGTGAAAGTTCGCCCAGTGTACCGGGCGCACCTTCCTGCATGGGATACCCGGCGGTGATGATCGCATCATAAAATTCGGCCGGATCGCCCATATTCAATGTGCAAAAAGCCGACAGAATTTCCGGATAGGCTTTTTCATAAAGGCCGGAAGTCACCAGCCCGATTTTTATGCGACGATTCTTCAGAGTCAGCAGGAAATCCTTTAGTCCGGATCGGGGAATAAAGGCATTCCGACGACCGTTACCTTCCAAAATAGCTTTCATCTCACGCCGTGTATATTCGAAATACCAGACCCGGGCCTGCTCAACGGTTTTCTCCGGACAATATTTACAGATGCAATACTGGAGATGTTCCGAGACGCTGTGTCCGGAAACAAAAGGAATGTCAGCGTCGGTTAGTTCGAATTCCGGATTGCCTATCAGGCTGGCGATGCTGAGCTGAATGATCCAGATCCAGAATTCTTCACTGCGAACGCTGGTGCCGTCCAGGTCCATCAATACGACGGTGAGAGGTTTTTCCATTTTTACAGGATGAACCGGATAATAGGCCGGATATCCCAGGGCTGACCCAACAAACGCCAGCGTATGATCGTCAAACGCCACGAATTCGACTTTGCCGTCACCGGTGGCAATGATGTCGCGCACGCCGTTCCTGCCGACGGAAAAACGTTTATCGGACGTGCTGTTGAGTAAACGTAGTCCGGTATCGGTTGGCAGGTTGCCTAAACCCGGCAAGCTGATGATATTTTTTATGCAATTGTTCATAGATTTGGTCATTTATCAAATATCTCTCCCGGTTCTATTCCAGGGTCAACCGGATTAAATGAGGATAATATTCTTCGAATTCAATGTAGGTCAGGAAAATCGTTTTACCGTTGTCCAGGGCCAGTTCGGGGTGTTCCTTCCCGGCGTAGATCAGGCGCGGGTAAGGCAAATTTTTCCCATTGGTGATCCGGGCTTGCCACAGGTCGATTTCCGGGCTCCAGGGGCCCCACAGATTGGGCGCCGTATGACCGACGATTCGATCGGATGTGCGCCAGGAATGAACCGCCAGATAGGCCTGTAAGTGCCGGTTATAGGAAATGGAGACTTCGCTGGGGGCGTCGGTAAACAGTACGCCGGCCTCCGCGATAATCGGACCCCATTCCGGTTTAGAAGAAACCAAATATTCGTAAGCATCCAATCGTTCGATCTGGTCGAAATCGACCCGCGCCAGGTAGGTTTTCTGGATTTGATCGGCGCCCTGGCTCGTGCCGTAGAGATAGATTTTACGTTCGGAATAATTCGGGAAAATCGCCGAACCGAAATGCGGTTCGAATTTCTTCCAGAGAATATCACTGCCGTTATGAAAAATGCGTTTGAATTCCCAGGTTTGGTCGCTGCCGACGGCCAGCCCGGAGCCGATCACATTGAAATTGACCGGATAGGCTTCGCCTTTACCATTGATGGCAACAATTTCTTTCTGGGGAATCATTTTAACTTTAACGAAGGAAAGATAGAGTTTACCGTCGATCTTGACCCCGTGCTGACACCAGACCCGGATTTTGTTCGGATCCTCGTCTGCCAGTAATGGCAGGAGTGTTTGAAGAGTGCCGTCCGGATTCAGGATATAGTTGAAATCCTGCAAACCGTCGCTGGCATCCTGGTCGGGCAGAATCAATCCGGTATTGTTGAGCATTTTATCGACGGTGCCCTTGCCGGACATATCATCACCTCCGACCGCAATGCCGCTGATATACCAGAGACTGGAACCCGGTTCCCGGTTTCCGATCAGGGTGTCGCCAAAAAACCATAAAGATTTCTGATTTCCGAGAGGAATTGAGAAGGCGCCGTCCTGGCCGATCATGCGGTGCGGATTATCGACGAACTGTAATCCCAGGTCGGCGGCGCTTTTAATTTTCAAACTTTTCATGAGTTGTCTTACTTTTCAGATTGATCGGGAGCAGGGACATTTTTCAACTTAAGGGGCAGAAACAAGGCCTCCCGCCCCTTAAGTGTATCACGCCCTAAAAATTCAAATTACTTGGTTAAAACCATCTTGCGTGTCATACTCTGATTACCGGCAATTACTTTATAAAAGTAGATGCCACTCGGCAGATTCGAAGCGTCGAAGTTAATGTTATAACGTCCGGCGTCTTTCGTTTCGTTTACCAGGGTGCTGACCGGGTGGCCGAAAAGGTCAAATACCGTCAGGTTGACTGCGCTGCGGGCGGCAATCTCGAACTCGATACGGGTGGTCGGGTTGAAAGGATTCGGGTAATTCTGCGAAAGGTTGAATTTCCTGACAACCGAAGCCTCTTCCCTGGTCGCGCTTCCGCCGGTGACCGTAATGGTGTTCCCCAGACTGTCACACCAGTCACTGGTATCGGTGAAATCAAGTGCACCTTCACTGAAGAAATAGCCCAGATCATAGGATCCATTGGTATTGCCAACAGTCAAATTAATGGCAACATCGATATAGGACGTAGCCGACCAGGTAA
>PEYN01000116.1 GCA_002774355.1 Candidatus Marinimicrobia bacterium CG08_land_8_20_14_0_20_45_22
CTTGATGCCCTGGATTTCTTTGATGATGTACGGCTTGACAAATTCGACAAGTTGCCCGGTCGATTTTCGGTACAAATTGGCCGCGATGAACGGAAAACGCGCTGAATCGGACAATTTCTTTAAATTTTTCCAGCCATTATCAAAATCGTGATTACCGGTCGTTATCGCGTCATAACCGACAGTATTCATGTACTGAATGATGGATTCGCCTTCGCTGAGCGTTCCGAGCGGAGTGCCCTGATAAATATCGCCCGCATCGAGCAGTAAAAATCCCCAACCATTTTTCCGCGCAAGTTCACGTTGTTGAAAAATATATCGACCCGCAACGGCTCCGCCGCCTAATTTTGGCGGAAAATCTGGATTGATAAACGTCGCGTCGGAGCGATCGATTCCTCCGTGAATATCATTCGTAAAAATGATTTCGACCTTGAGATAATCCGACTCTGGATAATCGGCAGTGCGTTGCGAAAAAGTCGTACTCGTCAGCGCAACCGAAATAAGGATGATTGGATAAAATAGTTTCTTCATCGGCTAAAAAGTGTATTGAACGCTGACTTGACCCATCAGATATGTTTCGCGAACCGCGTCCTTGGTTATGCGCTTCTCGGCGGAAATCGGAAACAGATCGTATGCGCGGTACTCGCCGTTCGTGAAAGCGCCGGAAACATCCACCGTCATTTTCCCAAACTTAAATCCCGTTCCGGCTGTGAACCAGTTGCGGTTCAGGCTTTCATCCATCGGACTCGGATCGTAAAAATAGCCGAATCTCAGCGGCACGCCTGAAAACAGCTGATGCTCGACTCCGAATTTCACTTTCCAGACATTTTTCATATTGAACTTTCGATCGATCAGGTCACTTGGAATATCGGCCGGATTTGCCGAAGCCGCGACTGTCGTCTTGACATCGAACGATTTCCAGTTTTCATAGATCAGATCGAAAAAAACCTCCGTCGGAACGACGTTTGTCGGTTTGAAAGCGAATCCGAGCCGAATTTGTTGCGGATAACGATATTCGGACTTCGTTAAAACGCCGAGCGAATCGACAAATAACGAATCGAGCGCATCATTAGGATTCTCAAAGAATTCCATTGTCTGAGACTTGTATTCTATCTTGTATGGCGTTTGGTAAG
>PEYN01000117.1 GCA_002774355.1 Candidatus Marinimicrobia bacterium CG08_land_8_20_14_0_20_45_22
CATCGAGATCAGGTTGCCGAGAGCCAGAATCCCGGTGATTGCCAATGGTCTGACGGCAATCTGCGAAATGTGACTAATAAAAATCATCTGAAGAAAAATCAGACAGTTGGGAATCAAAGAAAATACTGCGGGCGCGATTAGTTTGCGGGATAATATCTGCGAGAAATCGATATTATCCAAATTCACCTTGAATCGCTGACCAATCCGGACTGTGGTTTTAGTGAATAATTTCGCTAAATATTTTTTCCCGAAGATATAAAGTATAAAAATCAATCCCAGCCCGGCCAGACAACCGCTCACAATAATTCTTACCGGAATGATCAGAGCCAGTCCGAACAAAGCAAAAATGGCGATGGTTACCAGGTCGAAAATGCGGTCGACGAAGCTGAGATAAATACCTTTACGCAGACTGCTCCCGTAAAGGTTTTTCAGGTAAAACACCTTAATGAAATCACCAACCCGGCCGGGAGTTATTGTACTGAAAAACATACTCGAACCATAGATGATCGTGCTCTTTTTGAGATCAATCGGTATAGAAAATCGTTTAGCCAAAATTTGGAAGCGCAGAGCTTTGGTCAGAATCACGAGCGCGGAAATAACTTCCAGGATGAGAATATCGAGCCAGTTAAATTGCTTCAGCGTTCCGATTAATGCGGCAAAATCAACTCGCCGCAATAGGAAAATAAGCAGAATAATTCCGACGAATTTAATTCCCCAATTGAGCAGAAAACGTTTCATCTTCTTCGGCAAGGTTGATTTATTTATGTTGAAAGTGTTCGCGTTTTATCTGGTATTGCATCTGCTCCATTATCTTGCGGTTGGCGGCGATGACATCGGCTAAAAGACCAATCATCAGTAGGAAAAAACCGACGATCAGGAATACTGCGGCGATAATCACCGATTGAACATGTCCTTTACCCTGTCCAATGAGCATGAAGACTAAATAGCGCAGTGAGAGAAAAAGACCAACGCCCAGTGTCGTAACTCCCGTGTAAAAGAATACTCTGAGCGGCTGATACATGGTGTAGATGCGGATGATTGTGGCAAACGAGCGCTTGATGTAATAGCCGTTACTTCTGAATAGGCGCGACGGACGTTCGGTTTTATTTGTTTCGATGGGAACGCTGATGATCGGGATATCTTTCTGCCCAGCCTCGATGATAGTTTCGAGCGTATATGAAAAAGTCGAGATGATGTTCATGTGCAGGGCGGCTTCGCGGCTGTAGGCGCGGAAACCGCTGGTCGTATCGGGAATTTTGGTCTGCGAGACTTTGCGGACGACATAACTGCCGAATTTCTGAAGACGCTTTTTCAGCCAGGAAAATTCGTGAATTTTATCGATCTGACGGTCGCCGATCACGATTTCGGCCTTTTTCTCGAGAATGGGTTGAACGAGACGGGCGATGTCCGAGCCTTTGTACTGATTGTCGGCATCTGTGTTGACGATGATGTCGCCGCCAAGTTCGAGACATTTTTCGAGTCCGGCCTCAAATGCGCGTGCAAGACCTTTGTTCTGATTGAATGGCACAAATTGGCGTACGCCCCACTCACGGGCGACATCCACGGTGCGGTCCCGGCTGCCGTCGTCAATAATCAGGATTTCGATTTCATCAATTCCGGGAATGGATTTCGGCAAGTCGTTGAGTGTTTTCTCAATCGTCGCAGATTCGTTGTAGCAGGGGATCTGAATGATGAGTTTCATAAATTGTGCCTTTTGTAAAAGTTCTTGCAACCAAACGCTTCGCCTCCGTCAGTCACAGCTTACGGAGGGAAATTATCGTTAATAACGAGAACATACATATTAAATATCGAGAACTTTTCGGGAAAAACCCACAAGTAAATCATTCGATTTCCAGCCGTTTTTTAGATAACATAGCGTCTGGAAATTTCGAGAAGTTCGGTTATTGCATTTTCTATAGTAAAAAAATGTTCCGGAAAACGTTGAATCAGTTGATCGGCTATCTCTGCGGACGAGAACTTACCTTCTATTTTTTCCAAGATAAATCTCGTGATTTTGCCTTCCTCATTCAATATGGGTGACAAGGGTGATGTAAGACGAGGGAGATTTTTCTGGTTGAATAAACTTCCATCAAATGTGTTTTGTTCCACTCGAACCGATCCGGTTTCTATGCTCCATTTGAAATTCAATTGTTTCGATTTCTGTGATTCGATCGCGGTGATATTGATTTTAACGCTTTCTCCCTTTGCAACGGGAATCGGTTGCTGAAACGGGAAAAACCATTGTCCCCACGTATTGGATGGCGCGTTCGGAGCGTTGGAAAAGAATTGCGTTGGTGTGAACCAGCAGTCCCACCAACCGATGAGTCCGTGGATTGTTCCGGAGTCATTCGCAGATTGAACAATAGAAAAGTCGTATGTGAAATTGTCATCCTTCGATAAATCAATTGTCCGAATCAAAGACTCGTCAGTGAGAAATCGAATCGGAAATCGTTCGGCGTAGCGTGGCTGATTGAAAAGAATTCTTGTTGTATCCGACCAATCGATACCATAGAGTCGATCGTTTTCCTTTTTCCATATATTCAAAGAATTGTGCAATCCCGGAGATTCAATGACGGCAATTTTCAGAAGGATCGTGTTGGGAATAAATTTTCCACCCGGTTTGAGGAATCGTTTCCGCGCATCTCTGAGTGTTCGTGATAAACCGTCGTACAGAAAAAATGGGCTAAAATCTTCCATGATGATATAATCGACAAGCTCCGGTAATCGAACGTCGGTGGATTTTTTATGGATAAAAGTAATTTTATCGTCGAGTTTATTTCGTTTGGCGATTTCTCTGGCGACCTTAATCATAGGGGCCATTTCGATGGCATAGACGGTTTTCGCGCCCGCTTTGGCAGAAAAGAACGAATATGTGCCGAGAGCCGTTCCGATCTCTGCGACAATCGAGTTGGGAGTGACCAGTTCGTCTATGGCGGATTTGAATGCTTCGATGCGCATTCTATCGTCTAATAATTCTCTGAACTCTTTTATCATGACAGTTTATTTCCTTCGAGAATCTTTATTAGATTTTCACCTTCCGATTCAGAGAGGGCGAGCGGATTGGGGAGAGATAATTGATAAACTGGCGCTTGTTGTAGAATCTTTGCGCCGACGTCCGTTAAGAAATGCGCTGAACCTCGGTAGTTGAATAACGAACTGCATAATTTGATAAAAGCCCGATTCTGGGCGAATCGTTCGATTTGTATGGCATTTGTCCGGTTTGGATTAAGTAAAAAGATATGCTTTAACGGGATGGTTTTTTCCGTTTCGATGTTACCTAAAAGTGTCGGTGACAGGAAACAGGCGGAATATTTCGAATAGTCATCGCGGTAAAGTGGAATGGATGGTAAATCAGCCGGAACGGCGACATAAGGAGCGATGTGTGGTTTGATGATGAGATTGCGGGGAAATGGAATCATCTCGAGAGAATCTGGTGTAATCCATCCAAATTCGTCCGATAAGAAGTTCCATCCATGTTTCATTAGAAAGATGCTAAGGCTGGTTTTTCCATAGCCTGAGCCTCCGATAAATAACCAGCCTTCCCCGTTCCGGCTCAGTGCGGCGGCGTGAAATTTCAATGCATCTGGATTCATCCGAATAAGATCGTTTACGACTTGCCATTCTAAAGCATAGAAAATCTTTTCCACCGTGCGGTTTCGGTGAGTCATGCTTCGGTATCGAAACAATTCCCACCGATCATCCCTGAATCGGATTCGGTAATCGACTTTCGAGTGGTTTTTTTCGGGTCTGATAATTGCGGAAAAAACCGTATTCCTGACCCAATCTTCAATTTCGGCTGGAACTTCAATGGAAATGGTAGTTCGGTCGATCCGGAGACTTAGATATTTCATGAAGAAATTGTGATTAAGTCAAGTGTGAAGAACTGGTGAAGTGTCTGATTGATTTCCTTTTCCGGATTGGCGGTGAACTCTTGAAAGTGACTCTTAACAGAATCGAC
>PEYN01000118.1 GCA_002774355.1 Candidatus Marinimicrobia bacterium CG08_land_8_20_14_0_20_45_22
GGAACTGTTAACGATGTTGTGCTATGTGACAAGTAGCAGTTACTAAAATGATCCGTTTTCCGCGACAAATCTCAGCTAGTTTTTCATAAGTAACCGTTGTCTCGGTGCGGAAGCGATGTGCTTCATCGATAATGATATTCGTAAATTTTTCCGTTCCTCTGTAGAGGATATCATCCAATTTACCGAGAGATTCAAAATCTGCTGATACATGAAAATCAGAGAATACATTCGGCCAGCTACCGGGATTGGTTTTATCCAGCAACATCGGCGGCGCAATTACCAGCGTCCGGCCGTCTATATGTCCGGCCAACATGGCGGAGATATAGGTTTTTCCCAGGCCGACGACATCCGCAATAAATACGCCACCATATTCCAGCAGGATTTTTTTAGCGTTTAAAACTGCCTGGATTTGATATTCGAGTTTTTTAAATTCCGTTGGAAGATACTTTAAGAACATGTCCTCGATTAGATTTAACTCATCCTTAAAATACTCGTATAAAAATTTCAAATAGAGTTCATATGGCGTAATGTTTTGACTTAGCCATGTTTTATCTTGAATCGTTTGAATATATCGCTCACTAACTTCAACGGAGTCTTTCCATAAATCTTCAAATTTTCGTCTGGCAAATTCATAGTCCGCACGGTTTTTTAACTCAACGTTAAATTCCAGATTATCGATTAATCCAGCCTGCGTGAAGTTACTTGAACCTGTAATAATTCTGCCAGTGTCCCGATCGCCTTCAGCGAATGTCATGATGTAAAGTTTAGCGTGAATGTTTTGTGAAGGATATGCCCTGATTTCCAGTTTTTTATTCTTGATCCACTCAATGAACTTATTGACTCCTTCTTCAACCTTCTGATCATCTTCTGAATCTGCTAATTCTTGTTCTACCAGTGTTCCGACCACTTCCTTTGTTTCAGCATGAGAAAATTGAATTTCCTGCTGGGAAGATTTATTGGCGATGTTTAATAAGTTGATTGTATGTCGGTTCGTGGAAATACCAATTAGAACACGGATTTTTTCCGTCTTCTCAAGTGATGGATATATTGCATAAAATCCGCTGGTATAAAAGTATCCAACCAGGCAATCGAAAAAAGTCGTATCCTTAATTAAAACTTCAAATCTATCTTTCAGATTTTGGTTTTTTTCATTGGTGATAAAGGTTAAGTCTGTGCTCATGAGATTGTCCTTTGGTACGAATAGACCTGTTTGGAATAAGGCGAGTTCATTGAATTCTCATCATTTTACTAAACGCCAGAATATAAGAAACAGGGTAGAGAAAAGAAAAGGAATCCAGCCTCCCGGAGGTTCCAAACCCCCGGGAGGTTTTCAATTCAAAACATCTACGGATTCGTTCCGGTTTCCGTGGTTGTTGTCGTCGTTTTGGCCTTATAGGGCGGAACGACTGATCTAAATTCGGCGAGAACACTCTTGTTATCCATAAAACAGAGATCGGCCGTTTTCCGGATCTTCCGCTTGATGTTTTCAAGTTCCTTCAGACCTGCCATGACCTCATCATAGAGCGTCGTCCTCAGTCGCAGAGCGTCTTCCTGTGCGCTATCGGCGGCAATCAGATCGGTCAGACAGGCGCCGATCTCATCGATCTCCTCCTGCTTGATCCCCGCGTTCAGAACGGCCTCTTTCCGTTGATCGACGACGCTCTTCAGATGAGAGAGTTGAGTCGTCAGAGTCTTGACGCTTTTCGTGCCTTTTTCTCCAACGCCGAACTCCTTCCGGGTCACCGCATCATCTAAAAAAATGACATGAGAAGCCTTCTTGTACCGGGCTACCACTTTGAGGGCGCGCGCGATCTGCACTCTCTGAACGGCAGTCTTCTGATCATAGTCATTGCTGGCGTCATTGTAGGCGACCTCTTTTGCCCTCAGCGTACCGGCTTTTGCCTCAAAATCGGCAACGAAAGCCTCATCGATTTTGTATGCCGCTAACTGATCGAAGTGTCTGCGGGTTGTGGTGGCAAGAACGCTCGCATCCTGAAACGAATAATCCAATTGTTTTGACATGTTTCCTCCTTTTTTTATTCTGTTAATATCCAGTCGTCTATTGGATTTTCTATTTTGAAAAAAGATTCCTGCGCTTTTTGGTTTGCGCAATAGAGTTGTAAGTCTTCGCCATGCGCTTTTTTGCTTGCGCCACGGAGTTGCAGGTCTTCGCCATGCGCTTTTTGGTTTGCGCAACGGAGTTGTACGACTTCGCCATGTACTTTTTGGTTTGCGCCACGGAGTTGTAAGACTTCGCCATGCGCTTTTGGGTTTGCGCCACGGAGTTGTAAGACTTCGCCATGGACTTTTTGGTTTGCGCAATGTGTTGTCAGGCTTTCGCCTATGGTCATCGAACTGGTTGCGTGATATTCGGAGCGTGGTTTGTTTCTTAAAACGGAATCCATGAACAGACTTTTAATATTTTTCCGGGACATCCATCACTGACTTTTGCTTTAATTTAATTATCGTTATTTCAAAAACAAGGAGTTTTTTTCACTCCGTAAATTCGGTTTACTTTGATTCAATCTCCAATCTTCTATTCTTCCACACCGCCTAACCTTTCCTATTGGTTCCATGACGGTTTTTTAATACATTCCTTTCGTATTTGACAGAGGAGTAAAAATGAGACCGATTACCAAAGTAATACTAATTTTCATGTTCTTGGCGACCGTTGTGTTTTCCCAGGAGACTTGGGAATATGAACCGTCGATGGACATCGAATTCGCCGAAAAAGATTCACTCGCCAACCCTTTTCTCTGCACGGTCGATTCGACCGGCAACCTGTGGGTCATTTCTTCCACATCCACTTCACTTCACGCGATTAACGCACTCTACAAAGCCGCGCCCGGCGATACCGTTTTTACACTCATTGACGATTATACTGATGACGTCGATGTTAACTCTGCGCGAGGAGTCACGGCAATAGGAAACGATATCTTCGTCGCGGTTAAGACAACAACAACATACGTTTCATCAATGTTTCGATATCCGAACGGCAATTTCACCGAACGAATCCAATACCGCACGCCGACGGTTTCCATCCCCGGTTATGGCACTTATATCTTTGGAATAGCGGGAACCAAAGATCGATATATTTATGGCGGTATCGGCTATCTAGGTCCAAGAATCCGCGGATATGATTTTTCAGGAAAATTATCACCTGTCGGTATATATATTTCGAAGGAATGTACCGCAGTCGATCCGGGTGGTCCCGCACCCTCTGGCAACGATGTGATCCGCGATGTTGCGACATTACCGGGCGGAAATTATTATGATCCCGAAACACCGGTTTATACTTCACGAAATAGTTTACCCGAAGGCGGCAGTACAGGAGGTGTTACTAAATGGACCGGCGGCAGACAGGATTCACTGTCGACTTATTCCTGTGTTTCGCTGGAAGACGCCGACAGTTTCCTGAAGTGGACGAGTTACGTTCCGAACGGCATTACGCTCGATTCGCAGGGCAGACTCTGGGCGGTCGGAACCGATACTTCCCGCCGCTGGGTGAAGGTTTTCGAGGTTTCCGGCAACTGGGCGACGCAGGTTGTGGAACTTCCGAGCAGTACGAGCAAAGACATTGCCGATCCGCTCGGCGCGCCGTTAGGCGTTCCCGAAGACGTTGCGCTAAGCCCGAATGAAGGAATCGCTTACGTGATCGACACAGAAGCCCGCAAGTGCTTTACATTTCAGAGCAACGCGGTAAAAGTGCGTGAAGATCGTTCAGCAGTCGCAAACGAATTTCGTCTTTATCCGGCTTTCCCAAATCCGTTCAATCCAACCACGACGATTTCCTTCGATCTGCCAAAAGCGTCAACCGTTCGGATAGACATTTTCGATCTGAAAGGCAGACAAATCCGGACGCAGACCGTGAATTACACATCGTCCGGCAGACATGCGATCTTGATAAACGCCGAAGGAATGCCGACCGGAATTTATATTTATCACATAACGACGGACTTCGGACGCCGGAGCGGAAAACTGGCTTTTCTGAAGTAAACCGAACCGTTCATTTAGACCGATAGTTTTTGATGATCCAATCGACGCGCAGACATTTGCGTCTGCTTTTTATCTCTTTTCTGTTGTACCTGACGCAGGGACGAACCGAGACGCTTTTCCCCGAATACCGCACGGTCTGGCTGAGTCGCGACGTTCTCGAATTAGGACGAGAATCCATTCGCAACGCATTCATCGACCTCAAGAACGCCGGATTCAATGCGGTTTTCGTCAATAACTGGTACAAAGGTTCAACGATCTATCCATCACAGGTCTTGGCGAATTACGGCGGCACGACGCAGTTGTCTGAATTTGAAGGCTGGGATCCTTTACAGGTCGCCATTGAAGAAGGTCATCAGATCGGTCTGGAAATTCATCTCTGGTTCGAATACGGTCTCTGGCTTTACGTCACTTATGGCGACACGACCTATTCGGGTCCGATATTATCCCGGCATCCCGGCTGGCTCATGACCAAACGAAACGGCAGTAATTATAACAAAGACGCGATGTACGGAACTGTCCAGTTCTGGGCTGATCCGGCGAATGACAGCGCCATGCAGTTCATCGTCGAGTTGGTCGAAGAAGCCGCACGTAATTATCCGGAACTCGACGGCATCGAAATGGACAGAATCCGATATCCAAATACCGATTTTTCATTTTCGGATACAACACGAAGCGCTTACATGCGGGAAACCGGCGGTTCCGATCCGCTGACGATTTCCACATCGAGTGTAGAATGGGCGGCATTTGTTCAGTGGCGCGAACGCCAGACGAGCGACGTCGCAAACAAAATTTATCGGGCAGTTAAAGTGATCAATCCGAAACTCGTTGTCTCGGCGGCTGTCGCGCCGCCGTACATGCTTTCGGGTAGCGACGATAAAATGCAGGATTGGCCGACGTGGTGCCGCGAGCATTCCATCGATTTTGTATCGCCGATGCTGTACGGATTGCAGGACAGTTTCGATTACTGGCTCGGCAGATGCCTGAGCGAATACGCTTCGCCTATGAGAATCATTCCCGGATTCAACATCGACGGACTGACTAATACGCAAATTTCGACGATCATGAACGCCACGCGTAACCGGCAAATGCCCGGCGGCGCCGTTTGGTACTACGGCTATCTGAATGAAACCAATTTATCGCATTTTGAGACAGAGGTTTTCGACGATCCGATTCAGACGCCGCGTAATCAGATCATCATCGACGATAATTCGACAACCTATATCTCAGGCTCCGGCGTCACTTCCAATTCCGGCGGCTGGAACGGAACTTTTAAAACCGGAAGCGACGACGGTTATTTCAGGTGGAATATTACATTATATGTTTCGGGAATGTTCGCGCTGAGCACATTCCTTCCTTCCGAATGGCAATCGGCGATCGATTGGACATATCAAATCGTCACCAACGACGACACGACGACAAAATTCCTGACTGCCGAAAAAGCATTCGGCGAATGGGCAAGTCTCGGATATTTTCAACTGAACTATGACGACGCGGTTCAGGTGATCGTTTCGTCGTCGAATTCAAATGGTTTTGCGGCGGATGCGGTAAAATTGACGCGCGTTCTGCCATTCAATATCGTCGAAGGATTTCCGACGACGCCGACGCGCCTTTCCGTTCAGTTCGACCGAGTGCTCGACACGACATCGATTGACATCGCGCAATTTTTCATTTCACCTTCCATAGCGATCCGTAAAGTAACCCCGGATTTGAATGATTTATCCGTTTTAACCTTTGTCTGTGATTCTCTCACGACAGGCATTTCTTACCGCCTCAGCGCGTGGAATCTCCGGGATTCCGAAGGAAATCTGAGCGATACGGTGACTTTCAATTTTCAATATCAATCCGGATTTTCCGAACTAATTGATAATTCAAGTAATCTTTTCTATGAACAATCTCTTAATTGGACGGAAGTCACTGATCCAAATGCAGTTGGCAGTTCTTATTTAAAAGCGACTTGCGGCGATGGAACCGAGCGCGTTTACTGGCGCTATCCCGCACCCGAAACAGGCTATTATCAGGTGACGGCGATTTTCCCCGACTCTACGGAATTTGCCGACGACGCCTGCTATATCGTTAAAAACGGTACGGCATTCGATACGACGCGCGTGAACCAACGAATTCATTATCCAAACGGTTGTCCGCTGTCGATCACATGGGCGGAAAAAAGCGTTAACATCGTTGTTAAGTTGCACAATCTATCGATAAATACATCCGATCACTGGGTCGTAGCCGACGCCGTTAAAATCGAGCGGACGTTTTATTCGGAAGTCGAAATGTCCACACCGACTCCCGAAGTCTTTTCATTGCTTCAAAACTATCCCAATCCGTTCAACGGGCAAACGACGCTGGCGTTCATTCTACCCAAACCTGGCGATGTTCACATCGAAGTTTTCGATCTCACAGGCCGGGAAGTCAGAAATATTAATCTGAAAAATCAACCGGACGGACGGAATAAAGTCTGTTTAGATTTTGGGGATTTGAAATCAGGCTTTTATATTTATCGCGTGGTTTCAAACGGAAAACAGAAGGTCGGTAAAATGGCGCTGGTGAAATAGGTGCGATTATCTTGAACAAGAAACGGAAATATCTTCTCTTCTTGATATTTTCTTCCGTTCTGTTCACTTCGACAATCTTTGCTCAAACCGCCGGGAAAATCTCCGGGCGCGTCATCGATGCCGATACCGGTATGCCGTTGCCGGGCGCCAATGTCATGGTTGCCGAATTGGAAACAGGCTCCGCGACCGATCTCGAAGGAAACTTTGCAATCATGCGCATTTATCCCGGCAAATACACGCTCAAAATATCCTTTATCGGATACGCGCCGCTGACGATCAACGACGTCCGCGTGAGTATCGATAAAACGACCTTTGTAGATGTTCCGATGAAAGTTCAGGGCATCGAAACTCAGGAAGTCGTCGTCACCGCGAAAAGACCGGTTGTCGATAAGGATAAAACCTTCAGTTCGTCGAGTATCGAATCAGATGAAATGAAGGAAATCCCGATGGAGGGTTTACGCGATGTTCTCGACCTGAACACGAGCCTCGAACGCAACGCCAATGGAACTTATTCCCTACGCGGCGGCGGAAGTTTCGACATCAATTTCATGATCGACGGCGTCACGCAGGAAAATTCAAACTCCGGCGTACCCGGCACGAATTATATGGGCGAGAAATCGAACACTTCGTGGAAATTCGACTTCAATCCGCTCGGCGTCAAGCAAATGGAACTGATCTCGGGCGGATTTAGCGCGGAATACGGCAATGCGCAATCCGGCGTCGTGAAAGTTGCTACCAAAGAAGGAACCGTGAAATTTCATGGCGATATTCGAATCGAAGTTCGCCCCGCCGGGAAATATCATTTCGGCGATTATTTGTACAGCAAGAATAATTTCGAATGGCAAAAGTGGGGAAACCTAAATTCGTGGTTTAATGCCGATGAGTTCCAACTGCCGGAAAGCGAACAGATCGGAAATGAATATTCGAGCAACGGCGTTCCGTATAATCTTTTTACATACGACGAAACGACTAGCGAATATTTGCCGTACAGCGTTTCTATTCGCGATTCACTGGCGGCGAATTATTACAATACATGGGTTAAAACACACACGCCCGAAGACGCAAATGTCGATCTCATCACCGGCTACGATTGGGTTATCGATAGCTGTTTATACACCGGAAGTGATTCGATTCCGATTTATCGAAAACAGTGGAAAACGGCCACAACAAAGAACGGAAATAACAACCTCGGCGTTTACGATTACCGGGACATTCCGTACGTCCGCACCATGTTCGGATTCGGCGGACCGATCGGAAAATTGCAAGGCTGGACGTTTTTCCTATCGGGCGAACGCCGCGACAAACCGACGCGTTTGCCCACTTACGAGAAGACAACGCTGTACGAAAATTTCAATCTGACCACCGTTTCCAAATTCACAGAAAAATTCCGACTTCGTTCGATGACGCAATATCAGCATAGTCGCGGCGGGATTTTTTCCGGTAGTGACGATATTCGCTGGGCGTCGCCGGTCGGCAACGTCTCGTTCCACACCGGTCAGCAAAAATATCTACTTTCCACTGTTGCGCCAAAGGACGAATTCTCGTGGATTCAATCCATGACGATGACCTACGTTCCGCGATCGGAAACGTTCTACGAAGCGACATTTTCACACACATACGAACGTTATGAAATGAACACCGTTCCTCTTTCCACGACCGTACAGGTTCCTCAAGGCGATTGGGATGAAGATTATACGCGGCTTGTTTGGGATCCGTCGGGAACGCTTTACAATCAGGATTCACGAACACACACTTGGGCATTCAAAGGCGATTTCACACATCAATTCAGTTCGTTGAATCATTTAAAGGGAGGCATTCATGGAACGCAGTGGAATATGCACTACAATTCCGTTTCCAGCGTCTATGCCAACGCGTTCATTTACAAATCCGGTTTTGCAGAATGGTACGAAGCCGCGCCGTATTATTTCGCCGCCTACTTTCAGGATAAAATGGAATACAAGGGTTTAATCGCCAACATCGGCGTCCGGGCTGAAGGCTACAACATGAATCTAGATATGCCGGTCGATGAATATTATCCGTTTTATCAGGGCACCGACGGCGCGAGTTCGACATCGGTCGGCAATCCCGAAACCAAAAAACCTTCGACGCATTACGCTCTGTCTCCGCGGCTTGGTCTCTCCTTTCCAATTGGCGAACGCACGGCTTTTCGCTTGCAGTATGGGCATTTCTACGCGATGCCAATCTTCCGGCATACGATTTCCCGTTCGACCTGGGGCGGTTGGATCATGTACGGAAATCCCGACCTCGACTTTCGGAAAACCGTCAGCTACGAATTCGGCATTCAGCACAGCCTGATGGAAACGCACCGGTTGGACATTGTCGCTTATTATAACGACCGTACGCGTCAAACTGTGAACATTCGTCGGCATTTCAGCATGGGCAGTTACTTACGGAGCGCAACCGATCCGTACGCGGCAACGTACGTGAATACCGGCTATGGCGCAACGAAAGGCATCGAAATTTCTTTAGATAAGATTACTCCCGGAAGATGGAAATATCGCCTCAAATATTCGCTGTCCAGAACTTCTTCCGGCGCTTATGGAGCGACTGAAATCTGGGCGGAAGACGATCCGAAAGCGCCTTACGATATGCGAATCTACATCAGCCGCAACAACGACAATATCACGAGCGAAGATAAAACACACTCGTTTTCCGCTTTCGTCTCCTATACGTTTCCGACTAAATCCGGCATCCATTTTCTGAAAATCTATCCGTTCCAAAACCTAACCGCCGCGATGAGTTATACGGCGAAAAGCGGCATTCCGTTTACCTACGTGACCAGTTACGACGAGTTCTTCGACGTATCGAACAACCGGCGCTACCCGATTGAGTATGCAACCGATCTGAGCGTATCAAAAGATTTTAAACTCGCCGGATACATTTTCACTTTTGCATGCCGTATCCAAAACCTGTTCAACAACAAATGGCTGACGCCGTTCGATTCCAGCGTCGAAACCGACGATATGCAACAATGGGTTGAAACCGGCATGACATGGGATAATCCCAAGCATCCGAATCACAATTATAATTATTTCCGTGTTTACCGAAACACGCCGCGAGAAATCTTTTTTACCGTAGGAATAGGATTTTGATGACAATTTCAAATTTCAAATTGCACATGGCACATTTCAAATTAAAGAATTCTTCCACAATTCTACTTTTCCGTCATCAATTTTCAACTTTCAAAAAAAGAAAAATCTCCGCGTTCTCCGCGGTTATTCTTTCCTTGTTTCTCCTTGCTTCTCCTTTGACTCTCTTATCGCAGGATCGCGTCCTCTTTATGAACGAAGGCCGTCTCTGGGAAACACTCAATCTGAGCAAAATCGGTCCGACTTTCAGCAACTGGGCGCGGTCGGGCTACGGAATGGATTATCCCGGCTACGAGCCGGATTGGATACCGAGTCATACCGGCGAAGCGCCTTCGCATCACGTTGGCGGCGGATTCTGGATTGGTGCATTGAATGACAGCGGTTATGTAAAAGGACGTGAAGACTTCGCCATCTACGCCGGTTCCGTCGGCTACGAATCGACATCAAAATATATCGCCAGCGTCAATCGGTTCAAATATCCCGACAAGACCAACTATTTCCAGCAGTTGAGTTCCAATGAAGGCGAACTCTCCGCAGAAACAATCTTTCAGTGGAATCCAAACTATCTTGATCCCTACACGATCAAGAGATACCTTCCGATCAAAGTCACCCGGAACGTCCATCAATGGGTCACGCACGAAATCGATCAGGATTATATCATCATCGATTATACGATCAAGAACGTCGGCGATTCGACAATGCATAAAACTTACGTCATGTTCCTCTACGGTTTTTCGATCAACGCGCGCGGTTGGTCGGTGGTTTTTCCCGGTTATAATTCCGGCGCACGCAACAACCGGATGGCCTGGGACAATACGAACCGGATGATGTACGGTTACGCCGCCGATTTTCCAGAAGTTACAGGCAATCAATCATACGACTTCGACGCGAAAAGCGGACCCGATCAGACAGGCGAATATCTGGCGCCCGCCTATGCAGGACTAAAATTTCTCTACATCTCACCAGATTCAAGCGGACGAGTGAACAGGATCAATAAATACGGCTGGGCGGCTTCGCATCCGACGCAGGCGAGTATTCCGTTCACGAACAAAAATTCGGTGGAACTGGAGTACGCGGTTCTGCGCGATCCATATCAGGCGACGGATGCCATTACGTTCATGGGCGATTCGCGCTGGCAATCTTCACGAATATGGACGATGGTTTCTTTGGGACCGTGGGATTTAGCGCCCGGCGATTCCATCCGGATTGCCGTCGCTGAAGTTGTCGGTTGCGTGGATTACAAAATCGTCGTCGATCCAACAACGACATCGACTCAGATTGCCAAAGGGAAGCAGATTTTGGTCAATCTCGCCAAACGCGCGCAGGACAATTTTGATACGAAATACAACATCCCCGATCCACCCGCGGCTCCGTCAGAAATCACGCTATCGCATCTCTCCGAAAAACAGGTCGGCAACGTTATTAAATGGTCAGACGCGGGAGAATCCATTCCCGACGCAGATTATACCGGCGACGAGGCGTTCGATCTGTATGGTTACCGCGTTTATCGTTCGAGTTATCTGCCGATCGGACCGTGGGATACCATTGGCGTCGTGCTTAAAAGTGATCCGAATTTCTTTGATTCGATGACCAATCAGTACACTTATATCGATACAAACGTGACAATGGGCGCGGCTTATTATTACGCCGTGACCGCGTTCGATGCCGGCCATGCAAGTTGGCTGCCGAATCCTTCACTCTATCCGACCGGCGTGCCGTCGCAAGAAAGTTCCAAATACGTCAACATGACGACGCGCTCTTTCCGCACCGGCTTAAGGGCGTCCGAGGATTTGTCAAAGGTCATCGTCGTCCCGAATCCATTTGTCATCGCTTCCGGCTGGACGACTCCCGGCGACGAAGATCTCATCCAGTTCATCAACGTGCCAAGCCCGTGTGTCATTCGGATTTATACCGTCCGCGGCGAAGTGGTTAAAGAAATCCATCATACGGAGGACATCGGAACCGCGACGTGGGATCAGGTGACCGAATGGGGACAATATGTCGAGAGCGGCGTCTATATCTATTACATCGAATCCAAATCACCAACATCGAAAGGCAAGACCTTAGTCGGAAAGTTCAGCATCATCCGATGAAAAGACGATATAATATAATAATAAATTTCATCCGAAGGTTCAATATAAATCTTCGTGTTCTTAGTGCTTTTATGTTTATCCTTTCCCTCGCTACGAATCTTTCCGCTGATTTTCGGAAGACTGGAACTGCCGGTTATTCATTTTTAAAAATACCATCGACTGCGCGGCACGCCGCGATGGGTGAATCCTGCGGAAGTCTGATCGATCATATCGGCATTTTACCGCTTTTCCAGAATCCCGCCGCCTTGGGATTTCAAACATCATCTTCGGTCGGTATCACTTATTCGCCGTGGATTGCCGACATTAATCATCAACTTGCCGGATTTTGCTATGTCGGAAAATCGATCGGCAATTTCGGCGTCGGACTGAACTATTTAGACTATGGAAATATTCCGCACACGGAACAAGCCTCGGGACTTGGGCAATATCGCGAACTCGGAACTTATTCGGCGCAATCCGTCGCTATCGGACTGACTTACGCGCGGAAACTTACCGACAAATTTGCCTACGGTTTGCGGCTAAATTGGGTCGAAGAAACGATCTATCATTATTCGTCTTCCAATGTTTTAATGGACGTCGGCGTCGTCTATTTTACAGGATTCAGATCACTACGGATCGGCGGTTTTATCAATAATTTCGGAGTCGATGCACGATTCATCGGCGATACGTTCAAAATGCCGACTGAACTCCGCCTGAGCCTCGCGTATGACTTACTCGAAAATCCCAACCATTTCCTGACGATCACCTCCGAGCTGTCGCATCCGAGCGACAATATCGAACATATTCACGTCGGCGCCGAGTATCGGTTTATGCAATCCGTCTATTTACGCGCCGGATACAAGTATCCTTACGACGAGGATGATGCGTCATTCGGAGCCGGTTTTTACTGGAAAGGAAATATTTTCGACGTAGCCGCGTTACCGTTCGGTCGCTTCCCAACCGTTTTTCGCTTCTCTTTTCAGAAAGAGTTGGGACGATGAAGTTGCTCAATATCAGCGGAAGAATTGTCTTAATTCTGGCACTTATCGTTGCCGTCGTTGCGCCGCTAAACGCGCTTGATTTATCCAACATCAGTGTCAGCGCTGTCAAATCATCAGCATCCGGCACGGATACTTCTATCAATAACATTTCCGGCTACGGAATTCGGATTTCCGCCAACTGGAAATGGAAATATGGCCTGTCGTTCTCACTGAGCAACAGTCACTTGTATTATTCCATCGACCAGAACGACGCCATCAAAAACTGGAACTGGCAATACTGGTTGAAGATTTACGGCAACGTCGTCTCGCTCACGAAGATGGATCCGATCTACGAAGCGATCATCCACCCGAAACAGACGTTAAAAACCAAACCGATCACACTGACGGTTCAGTACGAGCCTTCGATCTGGAAGAAGCTCCATTTCGGCCTTCGGGCGGGCGGCGGCGCAGTTTGGTACCGCCGACAATTATACAACGAAGAGACATGGCAAAAGTACTTCTCGTCGATCGATTACACTTACGAGTACAATTTTCGGAATTATGCCAACGCGCGTAGCGGATGGGTTTTTCAGTCCGAATTTGCGTTCAGCGCCGGTTATCGTTTCAATCAGTACATCGGTTTATCGCTGGCAGTCGATTATGCCAATTATTACAAAACCCGCCACGATTCGGACTATTTTCCCTTGAAGCGTTCGGTTCAGGCGAATCTCGAACTGGAAATTCTGTATTGAGCAACTCTATGAATAAACGGTTTCTACTTTTTTGTCTCGCGATCCTCATTCTGGCTTTCGGAATCTCGGCTGGATTTTCGCAAACAAGATATTTTGTCGGCGGCGGCGTTCAGTCCGCGTTCCCGATGAAAAATCTTGATTCGCGCTTTATGCCGACGACTTTCCCGACGATCCGATTCGGCTGGAAAGACACCGAAAAAGGCAAAACTCTTTTCGAATTCGCTCCGATGACGTTTTCCAAGATCAACACGGAAAAAATGTACTACGATTCCGTCGATCAATACTTGAAAATCCAGTCGGCGGCGGCCGGTTATCAGCAGACGATCTTCACCGTTTTCAAGAAGATCGATGTCGCCGTCACCGGCGCGGTCACACTAAATAAATGGCTTTACCGACGGGAACCGTTCTATTGTCGTGACACGAACGCCAGCATTATCGACACCTTGTTGGAATTTAAACAATCGGATTGGAGTTGGGGCGCAAAAGCCGGCGCGGTCGTCACATTTTCACCCGTTTCGTGGATTCATCTCGGCGTCAGCGCGCAATTTCATCTCATCATCGCAGAACTCTGGCCGGCAATGGCAGTTCGGATGGAAAACGTCAGCGGGTTGAAACTGTCGGAAGTCTGCGCGTTCATCGAATTCAGCCGGGAATTTTAATCTTTCAGGAATTTGCCATGAAGAAATCGATCCTCTTTTTACTCGCTCTGATCATGGTCATAAGCGCCGAAACGCAACCGAAACCGAAATTCCTCTGGCTCGACGCTTCGGCAAATTTCGGACGACTCGGCACCGACGCGGCGGTCGTTCAATACATGGCGAAAATTGCCGAAACCGGGTTTACAGGCGTGGTCGTCGATCTCAAACCAATCACCGGCGAAGTATTGTATCCGAGCCAGATCGCGCCGCAGATATTCGAGTGGAAAGGCAAGACGCGAGAAAAAGATTTCGATTTTGCCGCTGTTGCCGTCCGCGAGGCGAAAAAGAACAAGCTAGCCGTTTACGCTTCAATGAACGTCTTTTCCGAAGGCTGGAAAGATTTCAAACGCGGCGTCGTTTATCAGTCGCATCCGGAATGGCAAACCGTTCATTATTCGTCGAACGGCTTGGTCAAAACCACCGATTACAATTTTGGATTCGCCGTTTTCGTCAATCCCGCTCTGGCAGAAGTTCAGGAATATGAAATTCGAATCATGGAGGAAATGCTGACGAAGTACGATTTCGACGGGATCGTCCTCGACCGTTGCCGGTACGACAATCTTCGCTCCGATTTCTCGGATTATTCGCGACAGGAATTTGAAAAGTTTATCGGGAAAAAGGTCAAAGATTGGCCGGAAGATATTTTCACATGGAAAAAGAACAACAAAGGCGAATGGACGACCAAGCCGGGAAAGTTGTATAAAGAATGGCTGTTTTGGCGGGCAACCGTCATTCACGATTTCTTTGAAAAAGCGAGAAACCGTGTCAAGGCGACCGGCAAACAATTCGCGACTTACACTGGCGCGTGGTATTCGACATACAGCGAACTGGGCGTGAACTGGGCGAGTTCGACGTACGATCCGTCCGAGAAATACAGTTGGGCTTTACCCGATTATCATAAAACCGGTTATGCCGAACTGCTCGATTTCCTTTTCTCCGGATGCTATTTTTATCCGGTGAGCGTCGCCGATCTGGAAAAGGAAAAATCAAATCAAAAAGCGAGCAACGAAGAAGCGATCGGTCCCGCGCTGATCCCGGAATACACAGTAGAAGGTTCGGCAAAGTTGGCGATGCGCGTGACCAAAGGCGTAACGCCGCTTTACGGATCGCTTTACGTTCAGCAGTACAAAGACAAAAACAATCCGGAACAGTTCGTCAGGGCGATCCAGATGTGCCTCAAGGAAACGAACGGCGTGATGATCTTCGATCTGGTTCATATCGACGATTTCGGCTGGTGGGATTACGTGCACAAAGCACTTCAAAACTAACCGCAAATGAACACGAATAAATAAAAAAAGATACTGGAAATACAATCACAAAACACATGAAATGATCCGAAATCAAGAATTATTCTTCTCATTTATCCGTGTCTTTCCGCGTTATCCGCGGCTAAAGAATTTCTCTGCATTCTCCGCGCTCTCTGCGCCCTCCGCGGTTAAGTAAACTATGACAAATTATCTCAAACTCGCCTCATGGGACGTTATCGGCATTCTCGGCTATCTCGTTCTGATGCTCGCCGTCGGTTTCTATTTCCGGAAATTCGGGCAAAAAGGACTCGATAATTATTTCCTTGCCGGACGGAAACTTCCCGGCTGGGTCAACGGCATTGCATCCGCCGCCACTGCCATGAACGGCGACGTCGCGCCGACTTACTGCGGCATGACAGTCGTGACGGGACTTTTCATCTACTGGTTTTTCATTTCACGATTCAGCCTTGCACTGATGATCGCCGCCGTTCTGTTCGCGGTTTTCTGGAAAAAACTCAATCTCTTTACATCGCCGGAATTCTATGAAATCCGATTCTCCGGCAAATTAGCGACGACGATGCGAAGTTGGATCGCTTTCCGGAGCGCGTTCATCTCGATCGTCGCCTGGACGGGAGCCGGACTTCTCGGTCTGCACAAAATCCTGAATCCAACGCTTGGCTGGTCGATGACAACGACATTTTCGCTTATCATTCCGGTGACGCTCCTCTATGTTTTCCTTTCCGGCTATATTGGCGTCGTTTCCACCGATGTCATTCAAACGGCAGTCATCTTGATCTCCTATGTCGTTCTTTGTGTCGCAGTTCTAATCGATTTTCACGGGCCGACCGGACTCTACCAGTCGCTCGTCGCAACTTTAGGAACCGACGTCGTGCGGTGGTATCCGCCTTCTCAGAACGAAATGCTGGGAGTCGTCGGTGTTTTTGCATGGATGATCGGAACTGCTGTCGGTTATGGCGGTGACGCTGCGCCGATGGGCGGAGCGATGGAAGGTCAGCGCATTTTCTCGTGCACAAACGGCCGCGAAGCCTCTAAGTTTTATATCTGGGCATTGGTCGTATTGTTCGTTCTGCTCTCATTGTTGACGATGCCCGCGCTCGGCGCGATGGTTCGCTGGCCGGGACTTTATACCGGAGAAATCAACAAAGAGACGGCGTTCGGTCTGCTCATCGGACGATACATGCCAAAAGGTTTTCTCTGGTTGGCAATCGCCGGAATGGCGGCGTCGATCATGTCAACCATCGACTCGAACCTCAACTTCGGCTCGCAGGTTTTCGTGTCCGACATCTATCGCCGGTTCATCAAACGCAACCAAACCGATCGGCATTATTTGGTCGTCGGGCGGATCGTGATTTTTGTCATTACCGGCTTATCCATTCTCGTCGCAACCAAGGCGACAAATGTCATCGACATCGCGATCTTCATGCTCGGACTCAGTTCGGCGGAACTCTCCGCCAACTGGGCGCAATGGTGGTGGTGGCGATTCAATGCCAAAGCGCGGGTCGTCGCTTCATTCTGCGGACCGGTTATTTTTATACTTGTCGGTCTAATGGTAAATTTAGGGGGCTATTTTGTTAAAAAATGATCTGTTATTTTTAATTTTCTATCCATTTTCAGACCGGG